>JALWWX010000190.1 GCA_027078675.1 Aquificales bacterium
AAGCCTATAAGGTGGTACGATAACATCCCTATCCTTTCCTATATATTCCTGAGGGGGAGATGCAGATATTGTAAGGAAAGAATATCACCAGTCTATCCTTTTGTTGAAACCGCATCGGGTTTGCTCCTTGTTTTTTCTTATTATAAATGGCCCCTTGTGGATGCCCTTGTTATGTATGTATTTTTTTCCATGCTTCTTATACTATCGGTGATAGACTGGCGAACCTTTATCCTACCCGATATCCTTAACTACTCGGGTATTGTTTTCGGATTTTTGACATCCTTTATAAGAGATAGTTTTTCTTTTTATGAAAGTCTGTTCGGGATGATTGCTGGTTTTTTCATTCCCTTGCTCATTTATCTTTACTATGTGAAGGTAAGGAAGATGGAAGGTTTGGGTTTCGGAGATGTTAAACTTTTAACCTTCATAGGTGCCACCACAGGCGTTTATGGTGTATTATCCGCGGTGTTATTGGGAAGCTTTTTCGGATTGCTTTACGCAATTCCCCTCATTATTAAGCACAGGAATCTCAAATTCGTTGTACCTTTCGGACCCTTTCTATCCCTCGGCTGTTTTGTGGGTTTAGCCTTTGAGGATTATATAAAGATCCTATGGCGGATTTAGATATCTTCTTTCTTAAGAAGGCTTTGGATCTTGCAAAGGAAGCTTACATAAAGGGAGAGGTGCCGGTGGGCTGCGTAGTTGTTAAAGACGGAAAGGTTATCGCTGAGGCATACAACAGAAGAGAGTCCCTTAAGGATCCTACAGCCCACGCGGAGATACTTGCGTTAAGGGAAGCTGGAAAAAGTTTGGGCAACTGGAGGCTTGAGGGTTGCAGTGTATATGTTACCCTTGAGCCCTGCCCTATGTGTGCCTATGCATTGGTACTTGCAAGGGTTGAAAGGCTTATCTTCGGAGCGGTGGATGAAAAACAGGGGGGTGTTATGAGTCTTTATAATTTGCTTGATGATCATAGATTTAACCATAGGGTTAAATGGACTTACAAACCAATGGAGGATTGCGGTAATATAATTAAAG
>JALWWX010000191.1 GCA_027078675.1 Aquificales bacterium
ATCGGCGGCTTCCAGCATGTTGGCCAACAGGGTGCGTCCCAGGCCCTGTAAACCCTCCTGCATGATGCGTTCCAAGTCGGCCATGTCCATTTGCGTCACATCGACGCCCTGACTTTGCAGGTCGGCTTGCAGCAGGCGTTTTTCAAGAATTAGCGCATCGTGGCCATACGCCATATAACAGCCAGAGGGGGAGGTCCTGGTGGTGGGCTTCCATACAACGCTGGCCGTCAAGGATATACCGAAAACCTGCCCGGCGTAGCCACGTGGTGGCCCACACCCGAAGAAGGTGGAGCATCTTGGCAATAAAGCGCGCCCCATGGGCATCCTCGTGCCAGGTGCGGTCCAGAACATAAAACAGGCTGTTTTCGATTTGCCAGTGCCCGCGTAAAATCTCCAGCCAGGTTTCCGGAGGCAGGGTGCTCAAGTCCCAGGCGCCGCCGGCCAGCCAAAGCCGGGTTTCCGTTTGGCGAATGTGCTGACCGTCATAGACCTGACGGCGATAACTGCCCACGACTTGCGGCGCTGGCCATCCCAATTTAGTAACAGGACTTACGCAGTTAGCAACTGAGCCGCCGAGACTTTACCTCGCAAAGGGGGAGGTGGAAGCATGCCGCCGGTGAAGAGTTCGTGCTGCAGCCGCGCTTTGACCTCACCCAAGGTTTCTTTCGGGTGCAGGCGCAGGCGCTGCAAGACCACGAACGCCACCAAAACCAACGCCACATGCCGCACCAGGGCTTGATCTACACGACACTGGCACGCCGCCAAACCGCAAAACTGCTTTACATCCCGGAACAGGGTCTCGATGGCCCAGCGGCTCCGTTTCCGCAGCACAAGGGTGGTCAAATCGCTGCCCAAGTCATTGGTTGCCAGCACCTCCACATTGCCGTGACGGTTCTTGGTCACGACCAAACGGAGGGTGCCATACTTGGGCAGGTAGGCCACCATGCTGCGGGCCCGCAGTTGCAAACGGGCGCGCCACTTCAGCCGTACCCTGTTGCCCAGGGATGCCGCCTTTTGACGCCGGTTGCGGTAATAGA
>JALWWX010000192.1 GCA_027078675.1 Aquificales bacterium
CCACCGGTGCTGGAAAACCGCGGCGAGGGGTACTGGCGACAGATCCGCTTTCGACTGGAAGTGATCGATCCCTCACGGGATGGCAAAGCGGTCTATGGGGTGGTGGACTGGCGGGGCAATGTGCGGCTGGATAGTGTGGTGTACGATGCACCGGAGGTGGCACTGAGCGACACGCTCCTCCAGTTTGGATCGGTGCGGGTGGGGACGAAAAAGCAGCAGGTGCTTCGGGTGGTGAACCAATCGGATTCTGTGGTGGTGATCGATACGGTGTGGTTGCAACGGGCAGAAGCGTACCGGATCGTTGCAGTAACACCGCCGCTGCCAGCTGTGCTTGCTTCGGGTGATACCCTCCAGGTGGTGATCGAATATGAACCGAAGCAGGAGCGAGCAGATGAAACGGACTGGGAGCGGGATACAGTGGCGATTGTGTCAGCGTGTGCCCGCTGGCAGGTCGCTCTGGAGGGGCAGGGCGTACAGCCACACATTGTAGTGGGCGACTGGAATGCCCGGCAGGTGGCAGCCGGTGAGCAGCGGTGTAACAGCGAAAATCTCTACGACTTTACCCAGACGATCCGGATCGAGAATCGGGGCAGTGCCCCATTGCGGATTGATACGATCCGGGGTGTGGAGCCACCGTTTTTCATCGCCGCCGATGCGGATACGTTTCCGCTGGTGATCGCACCGGGAGAGGTGGTGCACTGGAAGGGCGCGTGTTTTGCACCGCAGGTGGCGGGGCAGTATGAGATCCAGGTGGAATTTGTCAGTGATGCTCCGCCGGGCGATGACAACATTTCTGTGTGGAAGGGGGAAGGAATAGCGGCAGCGCCGTACATCACGGGGTATGACTGGGGGTGGCAGCGGATGCGGACGGTGCACAGCGGGCAGGTGGTGATAGGCAATGGCGGCAGCAATGCGGTGCGGATCGATACGGTGGTGCTGGAAGGGCAGGTCGAACACTTCCGGATCACCGGGTATGAGTTTGCCGGAAGCGAAGTGGCAACACCGAGAGGGATCGTGCTGAATCCGCAGCAGG
>JALWWX010000193.1 GCA_027078675.1 Aquificales bacterium
ACGTCCCGGTCAGCTTTCCTTCCGCAATCCGGGCTTCCGCGTAGTCAATGAGTTCGGGAAATCCGGGATGTGCATCTGGTGGCATTGTCCACGCACACGCTTCCCAGCCTTCCCCCTGACAGCGGAGAGAATGCATCGAGTCCTCGTGCACCTCCACAACCTTATTGTATCCTTTAAGTCCTCCATCTTTCTTCTCAACGATAACCCGTGCCATACTGTCGGAAAGTATGGCGGCGAAAAGGAGTGCTGCAGCAAAGATCACGGCGAAGGGAAGAGCGGTTTCGCGGTTACGCTGTTCCATCATCCTCACCCGTTTTTGTTTGACTTCTTGCTTCCTGGATACAAAATCAGCGCTGATTGCCTTCCAGTTGCCGGGTGGAAGGAGAATCACCGCTTTCCTTTATCCTCTGATGCTCTGCTTTTCCTTCTCATCTTCCTTTATATACACCTAACGGCGGCATTTTTTGCGCGACACCGACGGTGCAGGGAAAATTCCAGAAGTTGTTCGGGAGTGTTCAACTGCCAGCTCCAGGCAAACACACAGCCTCAAAGTGAGAGTTTCATCGGAATGCGGTAGCCTTTCCACCCAACCCTTTTCCACTTGGCTAATACAATAACCTGGGTCGGATCGGCAGCCACGACTGCAACCTGAATAGGCCTGATTGTATCACGCCGATGTTCCGGGAAATTTGCGGAGATGAAGGCATGTCGATGATGGACGGAACTGACATCAACTCCCATATCAACCTGACGAACACTGTCAACTTTGACAAATGGCACCAGCACAATGACCAGAGAATCTTGGAATCTCAGACAACTGATATAGTCTTGAATTCTCGCTGGAACTGTTAATCCGAGCTTATGTTTCAGGGCTGTGATTTCTCCAAATTTCGAAAGAACTAATTTGTGCACTTTCGCTCGGTACTGTGGCAACCAGAAAAGATCCTGGCAGCAGGGTGTTGCGGTTATCTGCTGCTGTGTGCTATCCCATTGTAGCCACACGGGATATTCCAGTTTCAATGAGATGAGC
>JALWWX010000194.1 GCA_027078675.1 Aquificales bacterium
TGATACTGAGCGATAGGACTTTGAGAAGGCTTATTTCCGCGGGTGAGCTTCTAATAGAACCCTTCAATGAGGAGTGTATTCAATGTTCCTCCATTGATCTTAGGCTCGGCGATGAGATAGGTTTTTATGAGGGAAGCTATATGATAGACATAAAGAAGGATACTTTTAAGATAGAGGTAAAAAAGATAGAGGATGAGTTTGTTATTCTGCCGAGGCAGTTCGTACTCGCTACCACCCTTGAATATATAAAATTGCCCGATAATGTTACCGCCTTCGTGGAAGGAAGATCCTCTTTGGGCAGGCTCGGTCTTTTTATAGAAAATGCGGGTTGGGTTGATGCGGGATTTGAGGGGCAGATAACCCTTGAACTTTTTAATGCAAATAAAAGGCCCATAAAACTTTACAAGGGTATGAGAATATGCCAACTTGTATTTGCAAAATTGGATGAGAAACCTTCAAGATCTTACAGCGGTAAATATAAGGGTCAAAGGGGAGTTACACCGTCCCGTATATTCATGGATTCTGACATTCATTCATAATCTTTAACAGCCATATACGAACTTCTTCCGTATTTTTAAATATACCGTCAATCTCTACGGGCGGTTTATTTATACCCACATAGTAAGCCTTTCCGCCGAGATGTTTTATTGTTTTAAAAGCATCAAAATCTGTTGTGTCATCCCCTACATATATGGCTTCTGAAGGATTCCAACCCGTTACATTGAAAAGATTTATAATGCCTTTCCCCTTATTTGTATCTGAATATAAAGCCTCATAAATCTTTTTACCCTCAATTACCTTCTTCGGGGGATACTTATTTACAAATTCATAGAATATCCTTTTTACCTCTTCCTCATTACCTTTAAACCTTCTATAGTGAAGGGCAAAACCGCCCTTCTTTTCCTCAATATCTATACCTTCAAGCTGAGATATTGCATTTTTTAGCTCCTCAATGGGAGGAAGATCGTCTATTTTTTCCTCAAATATCTTTATTGAATCCCTGAATATCTCAACACCGTGGGATGTTATAAGGTATATAGTATCCTTTATATCTCCAAATACATTTTTAAAGCTTTTATAATCCCTTCCAGTAACTATGGCTACCTTACAGTTTTCAGATATACCCTCTATAATACTCTTTGTTCTTTCATCTATTCTTGCAAGTTCAGGCTTTTCTGCTATGGGGACAATGGTACCGTCGTAATCTAAAAGGAGAATCATGATGATAAAATTTCTGCAAGCTGATCCATTTCCTCTCTTTTCCTTTTCTCCGTAACAGCTATGAGAAGGGTGTTTTCGTAATTTCCATACTTCCACAGGGGAACGCCTAAGATAAATCCGTTTTCTTTAGCCTTCCTGTACATGTATTCAGCTTCTGGATGTTTTACAGGAAACTCCCACAGATGTTTACCTTTAAAAGGCACCGTAAAGCCCAGTCTTTCTAATTTTTCTCTGAGATAAAGAGCCTTTGAAGTTGACTGAACTGCTACTTCCTTTAATCCTTCCTTTCCTAAGAGAACAATGTATAAAAGATTGGCAAAAGCAAGAAGTTGTTGATTTGTACATATATTTGATGTAGCCCTTTCCCTTCTTATATGTTGTTCCCTTGTTTGCAATACTAAAGTGAAAGCCTTATTACCCTCAATATCTTCTCCCAACCCACATATCCTTCCGGGCATGTTTCTTATATACTCCCTTTTGGTGGCAAAAAATCCTATACCGGGTCCACCAAGATTCATGGGGATACCCATTTGCTGACCTTCTCCTACAACGATATCCGCGCCAAAGGAAGAGGGCGGTTCAAGGACAGCGAGGGCTATAGGATCAGCTACTATAATAAGAAGTGCATTATGTTCCTTAACTACGCTTGCAAGATCTTTTAACGGTTCAACAAAACCGAGGAAGTTTGGATACTGTAATGCTACAGCTATTGTATCGCCTTTTTTCATTAGATCCTTCAATATATCAGCAGATGTTGTTCCTTCTCCTGTCAGCCCTATCTCTTCCAGTTCAAACTCTTTGTTATATAGGTAGGTTTTGACAACCCTTTTATAGAAGGGATGTACACCTTCCGATATTAAAATTCTTTTTCCCTTTTTTATACTTGATGCCATAAGTAAAGCTTCCGCCAAGGCTGTAGCTCCGTCATACATGGATGCATTGGCTACATCCATACCAGTAAGTTCCGCTATAACACTTTGATATTCAAACATTATTTGAAGTGTTCCTTGGGAGGCTTCGGATTGATAGGGGGTATAGGCTGTCATGAACTCGCCCCGTGTTAGGAGGTAGGGTATAACGGAAGGTATTATCCTGTCGTAAATGCCAAATCCTGCAAAATTTGTAACCTTTGAATTTAAACAACCGAGTTGTTCAAATATCTTTCTTATTTCTTCCTCACTCTTGGGTTCATCAAGGTTTGCTTTTGAAAAAAGATTTTTATCAATGTGGATAAATAAATCATCAAGTTCCTTTATACCGAGTAATTTTAATGCTTCATCAAGCTCCTTCTCCGAATAGGGTATGTACATTTCTCCTTATTTTTCCTCCTCATATCCGAGTTCTTTCTCGGGAATATTTTCAATGGATTCTTCAATCTCCTCCGTTTCTATTTCAACCTCCTGTTCTTCTTCTTCTTTTATTATCTCTGCCAATAATTCCGCATAGTCTTCTGCTGTCATGAGGTCTTCCACTTCCGTGGGATCAGAAAGTTCAAGTATGGCTATCCATCCCGCATCGTAAGGATCTTCATTTATAAGGGTCGGTTCATCCGTAAGCTGGTTGTTGACCTCTGTTACCGTTCCCGTTAAAGGACTGTAAACGGGGGCCACATTTTTTACCGATTCAATATTTGCTATGGTATCACCCGCATCAACTGTTTGCCCTTCTTGAGGCAGGTCTATATACACTATATCTCCCAGAAGTTTCTGGGCATAGTCTGTTATACCTATTTGAGCCTTTCCATTTTTTATATAAGCCCATTCGTGATCCTTTGTGTAATACCTATCTCCCTTAACCAAATATTTGCCTACATAGATGTCTTCCATCAAGCAACCCTCCGTCGTTTTCAATTATATATTATCGCTCAAGGGCTGACTCTTTTATATCTTCGCTCCTTATTTTTCCCGCATTCATATTTATGTCTTTTACTTCAATTCCAAAAGTTTTTCTTAAAAGGTTTATCCCTTCGTTAATATCACCGTCAACACATCTTTCAAAGCTTTTAATCAGATAATCTATATCCCTTTTAAGTATATAGGACATAAAAGCCCAACCATCCTTTGCCTTTGCCACCGCGTTATCACTCGCATTCTTTAGGATATTAACTATATTTTCCTTGCTTAAAACCGCATTTCCGTCTATAAGTAAGACATCATTTGATCTGAGCTTTCTTAGTCCTATATAGGCACCGTAGGAGAAGCTATCCTTTTTGTTATTGACAAAGCACAGGTTAGGAAACATATCAAAAAATTCAATAAAATTCCCGCTGAGGCTTATATAGAGGTTGTCTATACCCACCATCTTTGTGAGAAGGTTTATATTGGAAATCCAAGTTTTATATAGCTTTTCCTTATTTTCTTTTAGCCTTGAATAAAGGACTATGAGAACCTTCATTATAATATATTATTTTAATGGTTTTTAGCTTAAAGGAAAGACTAATATTTCATATACCTAAGGATTTAAGACAATGCAGACCCGTATGGTTTCATTGTGCAAGCGTAGGGGAGTTTAATACCGCAAGGGTCATTATTGAAGATTTAAAAAGGGAGGGAATGAAGGTGATCGTTACTTATTTTTCTCAAAGGGCGAAATCTTTTATGGAAAAAAGGGTAAGCGGTATAGTTGACTGGGTAGGAGTTCTGCCCATAGATCTTCCCTTCACCATAAGCAGGTTCAACAGGCTCTTTGATCCGAGATTGTTGATAGTCGTTGAAAGGGAATTTTGGCCCTTTTTACTTTCAAAGACGAAGGCTCCAAAAATACTTATAAATGCTTATGCAAAGGGTAGTTTTATGGAAAGAAGGCTTATAGACAGGTTTGATCATGTTATTGCAAGAACGGAGAGGGACGGAAGGATATTGAGGGAAGAGGGAGCTAAAAGGGTCAGTATTTGCGGTAATTTAAAGCTTGTTTTTACAACCACAGAGGAGGTCTCAGATATATCTTTGGAAGGAAACATATTTGTGGGCGGAAGTACCCATGAGGGTGAGGAGGAGGTATTACTTAAAATATTTTCCCTTTTGAAAAAATCCTTTGATAATCTAAGACTCGTAATAGCTCCACGGCACATTTCCCGCTCCAGGGAAGTTTTAAAGCTTGTTGAAAGCTACGGATTCAAGGTATCTTTAAGGAGTGAGGAAAAGGATGATTGGGAGGTTCTTGTGGTTGATACTATGGGGGAGTTACCCCTATTTTATAAAAAGGCTAAGGTTGCCTTTGTGGGTGGTACCTTTGTCCCCGTAGGGGGCCACAATATAGCGGAGCCTTGCAGATACGATGTACCTGTCATCTACGGTCCTTATGTAAACAAGATAGAAGATGTGGCTTATATACTTGAGAAAGAAGGATTAGGATACAGGGTTTTATCCGTGGATGAGGCTGTCAGAATAGTTTCGGAGATACTTAAAGGTAACATAGAATTTAAAAGGGGTCTGATGAAAGATTTATCGGAAAGTATAAAGTCATGCTACAAGAGGATTATATGGGACTACCTTTAAAACACGTTTATGGTTTCTTCTTTTATGTTTCCTTTATAGTCTTCAAGAACATAGATGTAAAATTTCCTTATATCTTTGCCCCTCCATTTAACGTAGTATGTTGTTTCCTTTAATACTCTTTTGAAGCCTCTTTTTATGCGGTCGTCTATGGGGGAGTAACTTACAAATACCGCATTATAACCCTTAAATTCTTTCATCTTGTACTTCCACAAGTCATACTGGTTCATCCTTCTGCCCCTGTTTATACAGAAAGTTTCTGGATTACCCTCCACATAAAAGGCAAGCTCAGCTGTTATCTGATACCTGTCGGAAAATATAAAAGTGTTTTCATCCTTCCACTTGCTGACGAGCTTTCCCAATTCTTCCCATCCCACCAGCCTTCCTTGAGGATCCTTTTCGGGGGGAAGCAATTTAGTCATACCAAGTTTATCAATGAGAGGGGTGAAGTGGGTTATTATGGAAAAGAAGAGGGCAATAAACAGGGATGGTATATGTATAAATGCTCCTTTATTTAAGGAATTTTTTATTAAAAGGGCTGTTATCGGTATTACACCTACGTATCCGAAGGCGGGCCAATTGGCTTCCACCTTTGTATAAATTGACATTAAAAGGAACATGATGAACACAGGTAGGGAGAAAACATTAAGGAAACCTATATTTTTATCAGGGGATGTTGAATATTTTAACCATGAGTATACTACATACAGAAATATTGACGGTCCGAGTATAAGAATTTGTCCACCTATGTAACTCGGTATCCTTTCCAAGGAAAATCCTTTTCTCTCAGGTGGTGTAGTTTCCATTAAGCCCGCAAGGGTGAACAGATGTTTGAAACCTACCCAGTCATTAAGCATGTTCCACAGAAGGACCGGGAGCAGACCAGTAAAGACTATAGCTGTGCTTATATATATGCCTTTTTCTTTCAGCTTTTTCCTATCGTAAAGAAAGGCAAACAGGAAGGCTAAAAAGGGTAACAGGATGCCTGTGTATTTACTCAAAAGGGCTAAGGCGCCGAATTTACCCGCATATATCCAATATTTAAGAACATTCTCATTGAAGGCCTTGGCATAGAAGTACATAGACAAAGTCCAAAAGAGTATAAGGGGTGTATCTATGGTCATCAGAACTGATAGAAGTTGGAAGCCTACTGTCAGTAGAGGAATAGTTCCAGCTATAAGCCCGAGGATAGAATTACCGAAAAGATATTTTGTCATATAGTATAAGGTCAAGGATGTTATTGCGGACATAATAACCGCTCCTATTCTGACACCCAGTTCTGTGTTCCCGAATAAATGGGTGGTGAGCGCTATAATGTAGGCGGTAAGTGGAGGTTTTGCATAATAGCTTATCTGGAGATGTCTTGAATAGTCCCAGTATAAGGCTTCATCTGGTGCAAGATCAAGGGGGTAAAAAAGAATATAAAATATCCTGAAAATACATACGGAAAGAATAATAAGCAGGAGAATAAGTAAATTTTTATCTTTCATAATTTCAGGAAGTCAATATCCCATATACTGGATAAACCTTCCTTTACCATAAAAAGTCTCTCAAGACCTATTGAACACCCTGCGGATTCGGGCATATTTTTATGGGCTTCTATAAACTCTTTATCCAAGGGCAAATTCCTCTTTTCTGCTTCCGCCTTAAGCCTTTTTTCAACTTCTTCTGGATCCGTCTCCTCCGTCCATCCGTTTGCTATTTCAACACCGTTTATGTAGAGTTCAAACCTTTCCGCATGGTTATTGTTTGTTTTTGACAGTATTGCAAGCCTCTTTGGGAAATTTATAAGAAAGGTGGGTTTTTCTCTTCCGAGGTTCCTTTCAATCTCAAGATAGATCCTGTAAAATATTGTGTCCCAATCTTCCTTGTCGTCAAACTCGTATCCTGCGGTTATAAGATTATTCTTAAATATTTCCTCATCTTCTGAAAGTATTATATCCGCATATCTTTCAAAGGCTTCCTCAACCGTTATGGTTTCAAAATCATTGTATCCGAAAATAGACAAGAGTTCTTTAAGTTCATCAATTATATAATTGTAGTCAGCGGAGATTTTGTACCATTCAAGCATGGTAAACTCTTGGGAATGGAGTCTTCCCTTTTTGTCATCTCTAAACACCTTAGTTATCTGAAAAATATCCTTACCGTATCTGGATAAAAGCTTTTTCATAGCATACTCAGGAGATGTGTGTAGCCAGAATTTTCCTTCGTTGTTTTTTAGTTTTACCTCCACGGGTTCTGTGTTAGGGTCAAGATTTGGATACCTTCTCAGTATTGGCGTTGATACCTCAATATAATTTTTCTCCCTGAAAAAATTTCTAACTGTTTCAATGAATTTACTCCACCTTTCAATCATGGGCATGTAATATCTTAACCATTTTACCCTTTACACTACCCCTTTTTTATGAGATATTTCTTTTGAAGGGGTGATGAGATGAATGGAGTTATACCGCAAGAAACCTTAGATGCTTTCAGCGGTGATGAACTAAGGGCGCGTGTCTTTTATGAAAAGTATGCCCTGAGGGACTTAGAAGGCAATCAAATAGAAAAGACGCCCGAGGAGATGTGGAGAAGGGTTGCAAGGGAGATAGCGAGTGTTGAAAAGGAAAGTATCAAGAAAGAGTGGGAGGAAAAGTTTTATTGGCTTATGGAAGATTTTAAATTTATACCGGGTGGAAGGATACTCTTCGGAGCGGGCAATCCCCGTAGGGCAACCTTGCTTAACTGCTATGTTTTACCCATAAAAGAAGATTCCATAGAGGGCATATTTGAAACCGCGAAGGAGATGGCGAGAACCTATTCTTTCGGTGGGGGTGTGGGTGTTGATATATCCATTTTGAGACCCAAGGGTGCGGTGGTTAACAATGCTGCCATATTTTCTACTGGATCCGTGTCCTTCATGGAGATATTTTCCCAGACCACAGGAACCATAGGGCAGGCGGGAAGAAGGGGAGCTTTGATGATAACCATACACTGTGCCCATCCAGATGTTGAGGAGTTTATCGTTATAAAGAATGATCCGGAAAGGAAGAGAGTGAGATATGCGAACATCTCTGTTTTGGTATCCGATGAGTTTATGGAGGCGGTAGAAAGAGGTGATGAGTGGGAACTGTGGTATCCGGATAAGTACCCTGAAACATCTTTTATATCCGAAGCCTTTAATGGTGACAGTAATGCCTACAAGGAGCTTGTTGAGACTCTTGATACTTTGGGAAAGAAGTATGCGGAAGGTACATTAAATCTTCACGAAGCGCTTCTTGAAGTTCAATCCCTTCAGGAGAAGTTTCCCGATATAGGTATTATATTCAACGGCAGTAAATCGCCCTATTATATTGACAAGGATTACTTTATATTTGCTGGACCTTCCGGAATAGAACCGAGGAAGAAGAAAGTTTACAAGAGGGTGAAAGCGGAGGAGCTGTGGAACAGGCTTATTCAAAATGCTTGGTCCTCTGCGGAACCTGGGGTGATCTTTATATCGCGTATGCGGGAATATTCAACTACGGAATACAACGGTATGGAGGTTTTAACCGTAAATCCCTGCTCCGAGATCTCTTTACAACCTTACGGATGTTGTTGTCTCGGAAATATAAATCTTTCCTACTTTGTTAAAAATGCCTTTGAGGAGAACGCGGGAGTAGATTACGACAATTTGGAAAAGGCTTTGAGGTATGCGGTGAGATTCCTTGACAATGTTCTGACCTATAACGAGGAAAAGCATCCACTTAAAGAACAGTCTGATTCTGCACGGTGGACAAGAAGGATAGGTGTGGGTTTTACGGGTCTCGGCGATATGCTTGCCAAACTCCGTATAAGGTATGATTCTGAAGATGCGGTAAAATTTGTGGACGAGCTTTTTTACTGGATAAAACATGTTGTTTATGATGAGAGTGTTAATCTTGCTGAGGAAAAGGGAAGATTCCCCGCCTTTGATGCGGATAAACACCTTAGCCAACCCTTTTTTAAAGACTTTAAAGAAAAGCTGAAGGAGAGGATAAAAAGATCCGGGCTTAGAAACTCATCACTGCTTACCGTACCTCCTGTGGGTTCAGGTTCCATCTTGGCAGGTACATCCTCGGGTATTGAACCCATATTTGCCCTTTACTACATAAGAAGATCAGAATCCCTTTCCGAAGGTACCTTCAGGGTTTATCACTGGCTTGTTAAGGAGTATATGGAAAAGTTTGGTCTTAACGATGACTCTTTTGACAGGGAAAAGCCAGAATTCTTCGTTACAGCCCATGAGATAGATCCTTACTTCAGGGTTAGGATGCAGGCGACGATCCAGAAACACATAGATCATTCCATAAGCTCCACTGTCAATCTTCCCGAGGAAGTATCTCCCAAGACCATAGGTGACATATACTTCAATGCATGGAGGCTCGGCTGTAAGGGTATAACGGTTTACAGGGAAGGTTCAAGGGAGGGTGTGCTTATTACGGAAGAGAAAAAGGAGAAAAAGACATACCTTATAATATTGGAAAACGGTACAAAGATTGAAGCGGAAGAGGATGATATCGTAATATACAACGGTAAAGAATACACTGCGAAGGAGCTGTATGAAAGTATGAGTATGGTTGAAGAGATCAAGAAGAAGGAGGAAGGATGAAGAGGATAATAGTAAACGCTCCTATAAATGCTATTGTTGAAAAGAGGGGAAAGGAGGAAAAAAGCTCAGGGGATATTAAGAGACCAAGAATACTTGAAGGTAAAACGGTTAAAATAAAGCTTACAACGGGCAACCTTTACACAACTGTTAATTTTGATGAAAAAGGAAAGGTTATAGAGGTATTTCTTAACCTCGGTAAATCGGGCAGTGAGGAGAAGGCTTTTGCAGAAGCCATAGGCAGGCTCATAAGTCTGTACCTTCAAAGGGGTGGTGATGTAAAAGAGGTCATAGATACCTTGAAGGATATAAAGGGAGCCTATGTGGTATGGCAGGAAGGCAGGCCCATCTACTCCGTACCCGATGCGGTTGCAAAGGTATTGGAGGAACTGACGGGGGAAAAGGTGGAGAAGAATACGCTTATGAAATGTCCTCAGTGCGGTGAGGAAGCAATGATATACGAGAACGGATGTTATTATTGTAGGGAATGCAGTTACAATAAATGCGGGTAATTTTTCATGTTTGTTAAAGATTGTCCCCGTTGTAAGGGAACAGGGTTTATGAAGGTAAAGGGGGGAGTGGATCTATGTCCGTGCAGATTCTCCACAGATACGGTTAATGTGATCTTGCGTATTCCCAAGAGATACTGGAATGCTTCCCTTGACGAATTTATGCCTTCAACACCTTCCCAATATATAGCTTTGGACGAAACCAGGTTGTACTGCGAATCAGAGGCCTACAAGGAGGGCAAGGGGCTTACCTATATAGGTCCTTCGTCTGTGGGTAAAACATACCTTGCTGTGTCCCTTATAAAGAAGATATATGTAGATAAAAAGATTAAGGGTATATTTTTTGATACGAGGGATCTGCTGTTTATACTAAGGGGACTTATGGAAAACGGAAAGGATAAAAACCTTATAAGGTTTCTTATTGATGTACCCATTTTACTACTTGATGGTTTGGGGAATGAAAGGCTATCGGATTGGCAAAAAGAGATACTGTCTTATATTATTGTTCAAAGATATAACCACATGAGGCCTATAATTATAACCACTAACTATCCTTTGGAAAATGAAGGTGAAGATCTGAACTCCCTTGCGGAAAGGTTAGGTGAGGAGGTAATTTCCAAATTAAAGGAAATAAACACTACCGTAAGAATGTCCAAGTAGGCTTTACAATAAAAATTCAGTTAAAATGTTAATGTGAAGTCTGTAACTGAAAAGATTAAAGGATATCTTAAACCCCAGTTTGAGTTTGAAGCATATATCCAGAAAGTGAATAAAAACAAGATAACTGTGATTGACGAAAAAGTAGATAGTCTCTCTTCGTCAACAGAGATAGGTTTGGGATTAAGGATAAAGAAAGGTAAGAAGATTGCCTTTGTTTCTTCAACTCTTTCATCGGACGATGATATAAGGGAGTTGGTAATTAGAGGTATGGAGATATGTGAGGTTATGCCCGAGGACCCTTTTGTGGATTTTAACGATAAGAAAGAGGAGGCTATCGGAAGTTCCTATTTTGACAAGGAAGGTATTTCCTTGCCTATTAAAGAGAAGGAAGATATACCTATAGATATAGAAAGAAGATGTAAGAAGCGGGACAAAAGGATTAAATCCGTGAGGGAATCTTCGTTTACAGAAGCTTTAAGCGAAATTTATTACGAAAATTCTTACGGTGTTGAATTTGAAGAGAGAGGTACATTTTATTCTTTAATAGTAGGTGCACTTGCATCTGATGGTAATGATTCTAATATCTCTTATGAGTACAGAGGTGTAAGAAGATTGAAGGATATGGATATTGATGATATAGTTGAGGATGTTGTTTTTAAGACGGTGGAAGTTCTCAACCCTTCGGAAATAGAAGCATGTACTATGCCCGTCATCTTTTTCAGGGAAAGCTCCGCCATGTTACTTGAGACCTTCTCGGATATATTTTTGGGATCATCCCTTGTAAAGGATAAAACCTTCCTTAAAGGTAAATTGGGTGAGAGGGTTTTCAGTGAGCTTATTACAATAATTGATGATGGTACACTGGAGAGGGGGTATGCTTCATCCTCTTACGATGCGGAGGGGTTTGCTAAGAGGAAAAACGTTATAGTTGAAAATGGGGTATTTAAGGGATTTTTACATAATCTTTATACTGGTGCAAAATCTGGGCATGCTCCTACAGGTAATTCGGTAAGGCGGAGTTATACAGATGAACCTGATGTTGGAGTTACGAATATATATATTAAAAGCGGAGATAAAAGCATTGAAGAACTCATAGATATGTATGAAAGGGTACTGTTAGTTACGGATTTAATGGGACTCCACACTTCTGATCCTGTTTCAGGCGAATTCTCCTTAGGAGTTTCTGGCATTATTTATGAAAAGGGCAAAAAGCTATCATCTGTAAGGGGGGTTACCGTGGCAGGGAATATAGGTGAACTATGGGATAAAGTAGTGGGTGTTGGTAACGATATAAAGTTTTATGGAAATGTCGGTTCGCCTTCTATACTTGTGGAAAAAGTTGCGGTAGGGGGAAGGTGATGAGAAAATTCATTTACGCTATTCTTGGCCTATTGGCATTATCTTTACTTGTTTCGTCCATTTATATAGGTATTGATAAGTTTGTTATAGAAAGGGATAAGAAAATTTCAAAAAATATAGCGGTATTCATAGTAAAAAAGGAGCAGGGTGAGGAAAATATAAGTCTTACATATCCAGAATATACGATAATAATAACAAGGGACAAGGAGGGGAACATATACAATTCCATGGGAAGGGCAAATATAGATTTCAGTGACTTGAACGGAAGCGGTTATGCTGAAAAGGGATACGAAGCAAATGTTTACATAAAAAAGATGAGTATAAACAATTTAGTTAGATTTTTGATGGAAAATTACGTAATAATGGGTACCATTATTTCCTCATTTTTCCTATTCATTATTCTTTATTATGCAATCATAAGGGAAATTGGTGAAGCATCACCGAGGAAGAAAGAGGAGGGTGTTAAAGTTAACGAGGAATTTATAAAGAAGTTAAAAGCTTTAAAACTTACAATAGCTACTCATAAAATTATTCCAGAGGAAAGTATTGAGCAGATGAAAAAAATAGTTGATTCTCTGCTTGAAGAACATAAATATAAATGAAAATGTTTAGTTTAAAATTATAAAAAGGGGTTGTGGAATGAAGATCTTGATAGTTTCCTTTGACAAAGCCTTGGTTAAGAAGCTTAAAAGTCTTCTGCCAACCCACGAGATCATTGAAGTGAAGAACGGAGAGGAAGCCATCAAAACTGTGCGTACCGAGGTTGATTTTGTTGTATACGATGCAATATCGGGTGCCCTCTCGGAAGAGGATATTAACAATATGTACAAGCAGAGATTCGGTAACGCCCAGTTCATAATCCTTGTTGATGAGCTTTTCCCTGTTGATATGGGCAATATTCTCGCCCCCAACAAGATAAGATTGTCAAGGGAGGACGAAGTTGAAAAAGTTAAGGATATCATTGAGGGAGGCATTCCTGTAGAGAAGGTGGAGGAGGCACCTCCGCCGGCTGAACCGTTGGTAGAAAAAACCCTTGAAGAGATACCTGAGCCTCAGGAGTTTGTGATAGAGCATACTTCTATAGGAGAACCTTCTTCTGGCTTTGATATACCCAAAACGGAGGAGCAGGAACCTGCACCTGTTGTTGAAGAACCTGCTACGGAAATGAGGGAGCAAGAAGGTTCCAAGGTTCTTATAGTGTCTTTTGATAATCTGCTTATAGACAATATAAGGAGTGTTTTGGGTGAGGAGTATAAAATTGAGGTTGCAAAGAATACAAAGGAAGCTTTGGAAAAAAGAAGTGACGCTCCCGTTGTTATATACGACGCCATATCGGGAGTTATAGCGGAGAAGGGATTAATAGAGCTTTCTCAGGATCCTGATTACGGTAGGAAAGCTTACATAATATTGATTGACGAGCTTTTCCCCATCAGTGTTGATAACATACCTCTTGACAATAAAGAAGTTCTTTCAAGGGAAGCGGAACTTCATCTCATAAAAGGAAAGGTTGAGGAGGCAATTTCAAGAATGGGAACTGCCCCTCAGCCTGCGGGGATGGACATTACTGAGGAGAAGAAAGCTGAAGAAGTTCCGCGTACTGAAACAGTGCCTGAAATGGAGAATATAAATATTGAGGAGATAACAAAAGAAGCTGTTGAGGTACAGGAGGAGGTGCAGGAGATAAAGGAAGAGAAAACACCTGTTGAAGAGGTAACTTTACCCCCAGTGGAGAAGACTGTAGAAAGGGTAGAAGGTGTGAATGCTGATGAAATAGTAGAGAAGGTAATTAAAAGTATAGACTTTGAGGGTATTATTAAAAGGGCTGTTAAGGAAAGTATTGATGAAAATGTGATAAGCGGTATAATAAGGCAGGAAATTGAAACAGCTTTTGCTAATATAGATATACAGGGGATAATAAGAGAAGTTGTTGCAAACATAGTAAGGGATAAGGTGGAAGAGCTTTTAAGCTGATCCGAAAACCTTTTCGTAAATATAATCTATGTTTCTTAAGAAAGAGGAAGGATCAAAAATTCTCTCTATATCACCATCCGATAATATACTTTTTATTTCCTCATTACCTTTTACTATTTCTTTGAAATCCTTTCTTTTCTCCCAGCTTTCCATTGCAAGCTTTTGAACAATATCGTAGGCTTTATCCCTTTCCATTCCCCTTTTCATGAGTTCAACGAGCAACTTTGAGGAAAAGAAGAGATTATAGGAAGCCTTCATATTTCTAAGCATGTTATCCTCGTAAACAACTATTCCTTTTATTATGTTCGTAAACAGATTCAGCATGTAATCAAGACCTATAAAGGCATCTGGAAATATTATCCTTTCAGCGGATGAGTGGGATATATCCCTTTCATGCCATAGGGGTATATTTTCAAGGGATGTTAGGGAGAAGGCTCTTATTACTCTCGCCAGTCCGCATATTCTTTCCGAGTGAACAGGGTTCTTCTTATGAGGCATTGCGGAAGATCCCCTTTGACCCTTTGAGAAAGGTTCTTGCACTTCAAGAACTTCTGTTCTCTGAAGGTGTCTTATTTCCGTTGCAAATTTTTCAAGGGATGAAGCTATTATGGCTAAGGTAGTCATTACCTCTGCATGTCTGTCCCTGTGTACTATTTGGGTTGAGGCGGGTTCTATTTTAAGTCCCAAGTAATCAAGGGCTATCCTTTCAACACTTGGGTCAACATTTGAGTAAGTGCCTACAGCTCCAGATATTTTTCCGTAAGATATGACCTCTTTACATCTTTCAAGCCGTTCTCTGTTTCTTCTCATCTCATCATACCAGCCCGCCATCTTTATACCGAAAGTTGTCGGCTCCGCATGAACACCGTGGGTTCTGCCCATCATTATTGTGTTCTTGTAACGATAAGAAAGATTTTTAAGCTCATCCATTATCCTGTTTATATCCTCTATTAGGATATCTATTGCCTCCCTTATAAGAAGTGCAAAGGCGGTATCAATAATATCCGACGATGTTACACCCATATGGAAATATCTGCTATCCTTCCCTATTTGATCATTTATAGCTGATACAAAGGCAAGCACATCATGTTTATACTTTTTGTCGTACTCTTTTATTTTCTCCACCGTTTCCTCGTCTATATGTGCCTTTTCCTTTATCCTCTCAAAGGCATCTTTGGGTATAACTCCCAGTTCCGACCACCCTTTGCATATCGCTATTTCCACCTCAAGCCACTTTTTAAACTTGTTCTCTTCGGACCATATATTTCCCATTTCTTTTCTTGTGTATCTTTCTATCATGGCTAACAATTATAATATCTAACGGTATGAAGGTGGGATTCGTAAGCATAGTGGGAAAGCCTAATGTGGGAAAATCAACGCTGATAAACTACCTTACGGGTACAAAGGTTTCCATAGTATCTCCCAAGCCCGGAACTACCCGTATAAGGGTGCTCGGAGTTAAAAATATACCCGGTGAAGCTCAAATTGTCTTTCTTGACACTCCCGGTCTTTACAGACCTAAGGACGCCTTAGGAGAGGCGATGGTAAGAATTGCCAAAAGCACCCTTGAGGAGAGCGATGTAATCTTATTCATGATAGACGCGGAGGAGGGATGGAGGAAAAGTGATCAACGTGTATGGGAGGATTATATAAAACCCCTTTCGGAAAGGAAACCTATCATACTTGTTATCAACAAGATAGACAGGATAGGAGATGCAAAAAACGTGTTGCCCCTTATTGAAGAAATTCATAAGGAGAATCCAGAAATAAAAGAGATTGTACCCATAAGTGCCCTGAAGGGTTCAAATGTTGATGAGCTTTTAAAAACCTTATTGAAGTATCTTCCTGAAGGTGAGCAGATCTTTCCCGAAGATATGATAACGGATCTTCCTTTGAGAATAATGGTTGCGGAGATAGTGAGGGAAAAGGTGATGTTGCTTACAAGGGAAGAGGTTCCTACATCCGTTGCGGTTGCCATACATGAGATAAAGGAAGGGGATGTAAACCCAAATATGCTTGTAATAAAGGGTGATATCGTTGTGGACAGGGAGAACCTTAAGCCCATCATAATAGGTAAGGGAGGGCAGAGGTTAAAACAGATAGGTAAACTTGCCAGGGAGGAGATAGAGCTTATCACGGGAAAAAAGGTTTATCTTGAACTGTGGGTGAAGGTTAAGGAAAAGTGGAGGAGAAGACCCGATCTCGTAAGGAGCTTCGGTTATTATATGGAGTAGGATGAGGGCGGTTGTACAAAGGGTAAGAAGGTCAAAGGTTGAGGTAGACGGTGAGGTTGTTGGAGAAATAGGAAAGGGTGTTAATATACTCCTCGGAGTAGGAAAGGGTGACGAAGAGAAGGACATAGATGTACTCGTAAAAAAGATAGTAAATCTTAGGATCTTTGAAGATGGGAAGGGGAAATTCAATTATTCCCTTTTGGATGTAAAGGGTGAGGCGCTTGTTATTTCTCAATTTACCCTCTATGCCAATGTGAAGAAGGGGAGGAGGCCAAGCTTTGAAGATGCGGAAGAGCCAAGGAGAGCAAAGGAGCTTTACGAAAGGTTTGTTGAGAGGATGAAAGAAGAAGGTGTTACCACAAAAACCGGGATATTCGGCGCAATGATGAATGTATATATTGAAAATTGGGGGCCTGTTACCATTGTGTTGGACAGTAAGGAATTAATGTGATAGAATATCCATTCCTTCAAGGAGGTAAAAATGAGGGTAAAAGGTCCGTCCTCACGGAAGCATAAGAAGAAGATATTAAAGCTTGCTAAGGGTTACAGGGGACAGAGAAAGAATGTTTACAGAAGAGCTAAAGAGGCAGTAATGAGAGCCCTCTACTATCAGTATAGGGACAGAAAGTTAAGGAAGAGGGAGTTCAGGAGATTGTGGATAGCAAGAATCAATGCGGGAGTAAGGGCTTACGGTTTATCTTACAGCAAATTTATGAAGGGACTCAAAGAGGCTAATATAAACTTGAACAGAAAAATGTTGGCGGAGATAGCAGTAAGGGACCCGGAGGCTTTTGGGAAGATTGTTGAGAGGGTTAAAGAAGTTCTTAAGGTATGATTGATGCGGAATCCATCATAAGGGAGCTTGAGAGGGAAATTGCTTCCGTTTCGGAACAAGATAAGCTTCTTAAAATAAAGTCAAAATACATAGGAAAGGGAGGGATAGTTACAAATCTTATATCCCGCATAAGGGAGATACCCCCAGATCAAAGAAAGGAGTACGGAAGGAAGGTTAATCTTATAAAAGAGAAGGTTGAAGAACTTATAGCAAAAAAACAGGAGGAAATAAAAAGGGAAGAAGAAAGAAGGCGTTTGGAAAGAGAATGGGAAGATATCACAGTACCCGTTGAACCTCTTGTAGGTCATATCCATCCCCTCACGAGAACCCTGGACAGGATAATTGACATATTCAGGTCCATGGGTTTCAGAGTAAAAGAAGGACCAGAAATTGAGTTAGAAAAATACAACTTTGATATGCTTAATATTCCCCCCGATCATCCCGCCCGTGATATGCAAGATACCTTTTATGTTAACAAGGAAGGATACCTTTTAAGAACTCATACATCGCCAGTTCAGATAAGGGTTATGCTTGAGGAAAAGCCCCCCATATACATGGTGGCTCCGGGAAAGGTTTATAGAAGAGATGACGATCCCACCCATTCTCCTATGTTTCATCAGGTGGAAGGTTTGGCGGTTTCGGAGGATGTCAATTTTGGTAATATGAAGTTTGTTATTGAAGAGTTTTTAAGGGCTTTTTTTGAAGGAGATGTTCCTGTAAGATTCAGGGTTTCCTACTTTCCCTTTACCGAACCTTCCGCGGAGGTTGATATAGGTTGTGTTATTTGCGAAGGAAAGGGGTGCAGGGTATGTAAGGAGACGGGGTGGCTTGAGGTTATGGGTTGCGGTATGGTACATCCCGCGGTATTGGAAAATTGCGGTATAGATTCACAGAAGTATCAAGGTTTTGCCTTCGGAATGGGAGTTGAAAGACTGTGTATGCTCTATTACGGCATTGATAACATAAAACTTTTTTATGAAAACGATCTCAGATTTCTGAGGCAGTTTTGATCATTTCCACAGTTGAGCCCATATCTTGTTTTTACCTTCCTTCTTCGCGTAATAGAGGGCTTTATCCGCTTTATCTATAAGATCAAACAGATCTTCCCCGTCTTCTATGGTTGCAACGCCACCGCTCACCGTTATGCTTACTATTTCGTGATCAAATCTGAATTTTGTGGACTCAAAGGTTTTCCTTATCCTTTCCGCTATCTTTTCCGCATCCTCAATATGGGTGTAGGGCAGAAGTATTATAAATTCCTCCCCGCCGTATCTTACCGCTATATCTGATCTCCTTATATTTGACATGATTATGCGGGCAAATTTCCTCAGTACCCTGTCACCCTGTGTATGTCCGAATCTATCGTTTATCTGTTTAAAATTATCAAGATCAAGTATTATAAGGGAGAGGGGATATTTGTATCTTCTTGCCCTCTCTATCTCCTTTTTGCCCTCATGTTCAAGATAGTATCTGTTGTACAACTGTGTAAGCTCATCCTTTATGGCCTTTTTGAATAGTTCTTCCTTTTCTTCCTCTTCCTCAACTACAAAAGCGAGTATGGTAGCAAGGTTTTTTAAGAGTCTCCCATCCTCTTCGGTAAAAGGTTTTTTATCTTTACTAAAATTTCCTACAGCAAGTGTTCCTATCTGGTGTTTGTGTCCCAAGGTCGTTATAAGTATGCTTTGAAGCCCAGCCTGTTTCCACCTTTCATTAGCAATGGGATTGTTCTGATAGTCATTATCTATAACATATCCCTTTGAAAGGACCTCCTTTGATATACTTTTCCACACTGGTACTTTGTATAAAAGTGGATCGTAATCTTTAATATGCTGATAAACACTTGTGGAAATCCTGTCATAGATAAGGTATGTTCCACTTTCATCAAAAGTACCTATCGCTGCACAGTCCGCATTGAAGATATTGGCTATCAAATCAAGCACGCTTCTCCAATTGTCCTTTTCATACTCCCTGTTGGTTATTTTGTCCATTAGGGTTATAAGACCTTCCGCAAAGGTGTTACAATCCATATCAGATCCCCCTACAAATCATTCTAACATAAGGTTTTTATCCATAAAATGTTTTATCTTTTCTCCCCATTTTTTTGCTTCCCTGATTATCTTTTCCTCATCCAAGGTTTTTATTTCTCCTTTATACATTACCACCTTACCCTTACATATAACAGTTTCTATATCCGAAGATTTACCCGCATAGATAAACTGGGCAATAGGATCATACAGTGGTTGGAAATGAGGTGAATCCGTGTTTACTATGATAATATCCGCTTCATATCCCGTATCAATATTGCCCGCCTTAATGCCAAGCATGGAAAAGCCGTTCTCCGTTGAGATCTTAAGGGCTGTGTGTGCATCTATAGCCTTTGCATCCAAATTATAACCCTTATGCATCTTTGCCATGGTAGATACTTCCTCAAGGATATCCAAATTATCATTTGAAGCGGGTCCGTCCGTTCCTATACCTACCTTTATACCCCTTCTTATGTAATCTGGTATCGGGGCTATACCGGAAGCCAATTTAAGGTTGCTCTCTGGACAATGCACCACATTAACCTTCCTTTCCTTTAATATTTCCCTCTCTTCCTCATCAGTCCAAACTACATGTGCTGCGATTACCCTATCTGAGAGAAAGCCGAGATTTTCAAGGTGTTTAACGGGTGTAAATCCGTACTCTTCTTTTACCCTTTCCAATTCCGACCTTGTTTCCGAAAGATGTATATGGATAGGAACATCATACTTTTCTGCAAGTTCAAGGGATTTCCTTAGTGTGGAGGGTGAACAGGTATAGGTGGCATGGGGAGATACCACGGGTATAAGGTGGGAGTGTCCTTTAAATTGATTTATCATTTCTTCGCATCTTCTTATGTATTCGTCAGGTGTCTTTGCAACCTTTGTGGGAAAGTCAAGGATACCGAAGCCCAACCCCGCCCTTATACCTGCTTCCTCCACTGCCTCGCCCACTTTGTCTTCAAAGAAGTACATATCCAAGAAGAGGGTTGTCCCAGATTTTATCATTTCTAAGATTCCAAGCAAGGATCCCGTTTTAACGAATTCGGGTGATACAAATTCCCCTTCAAGAGGCCATATTACCTTCTGTAGCCAGTCCATAAGGGGTAAATCAGATCCTATACCCCTCAAAAGGGACATGGAAACATGTGTATGAACATTGGCAAAGGCAGGAAATACTAATTTACCGTCCGCATATATTGTCTCTTTTGAATCTTCCTCTATTTCTTCCCTTATCTCCTTTATTATGCCTCCAGATATCCCTATATCCGCCTTTTCAATCTTACCTTTTCTGTAAACGAGACCGCCTTTTACCACCAGATCAAACATGTGAAATTATTTTAATTGATAATATTAGAACCATGCCCGTAATTCTTATTACAAACGATGATGGCTACTTCTCTGAAGGTATAAGGGCTTTAAGAGAGTCCTTGTCCGATTTAGGAAGGGTTGTAGCCGTAGCGCCCGACAGAAATTTAAGCGGTGTGGGTCATTCCCTTACCTTTACGGAGCCTTTGAGGATGAGGCGTATTGATGAAGATTTCTATACGGTTATAGGAGGTACACCTGCGGATTGTATTCACTTAGGTTACTATGTACTTCTTGACGGTAGGAAGCCGGACATAGTATGTTCGGGTATAAATCAGGGTCCCAATCTCGGGGAGGATATAACCTACTCGGGTACCGTTTCAGGGGCAATGGAGGGCAGGATCTTAGGTATTCCGTCCTTGGCCTTTTCTGTGTTCGGTGTTGAAAACATTTTATGGAAGGATGTGGCGGATGTCGCCCGTGATATTGTAAAACGCGTGCTTGATAAGGGTCTTCCCGAAGACACATACTTAAATGTTAATATTCCCAACCTTAGGAGGGGCGATATAAAAGGTATTCGTGTTACAAGGCAGGGGAAAAGGAATTATAAGGAGAAGGTCTTTAAATATACGGATCCTTACGGGAAACCCCTTTATTGGATAGCTGCGCAACAGTTTGCATGGGATAGTGAGGAGAATACGGACTATTGGGCGGTTGCGAACGGATATGTATCCATTACTCCCCTTCATATTGATATGACAAACTACAAGGCTATGGAAGCCATAAGGTTTTTGGAGGAAATATGAGACTAAGGGAGATTGCGAAAATAGTGGGAGGCGAGCTTGTAGGAGAGGACAGGGAAGTTATGGGTTTTTCTATAGACAGTAGAAAAATAAGGAAGGGGGAATGTTTTATAGCTATAAAAGGTAGCAGGTATGACGGACACGATTTTTTGGAGGAAGTGAAAAGGAAAGGCGGGGCTGGTGCGCTGGTTTCAAAAAAGGTTGATGTTTCTTTACCTCAAGTGATTGTTAAAGATACAGTAGAGGCCCTTAAGTACTTAGCAAAGTATAAAAGAGAGTCTTTTAAGGGTAAGGTTATAGGGGTTACGGGATCCGCGGGGAAGACTACTACGAAGGAGTTGATTCATTATGTTTTAAGCCATTTTGGGAGGGCGGAGAAAACTGAAGGTAATATGAACTCAAAGATAGGGCTTCCCCTGTGTATATTAAACATGGATACTGGTGCGGACTATTGGGTTCTTGAACACGGGGCGAGTGCGATAGGCGATGTTAAGGAGTTGGTAAGGATAACAAAACCTTCCATAGGTGTTGTAACGGCAATAGGGGAGGAACATCTTGAAACCTTTGGCGATATTGAAGGTGTGATAAGGGGCAATTTAGAGATCTCAACGTTTATGGGAGAGGAGGACACACTTATAGTACCGGTAAATATAAAGGATAGGGTTAAAGGGGATTTTAGGGTTATAACCTTTGGAAGGGGAGGCGATGTGGAGGCTTCTGATATAACAGTAAGTTTTGAAGGTACAAGGTTTTTACTTATGGGTAAAGAAGCCTTTGTTCCTGTGGTTAATATAGGTATAGTTGAGAATGTGCTTGCATCCGCCTGTGTACTCAAGGCATTGGGAATGAAGGTGACGGATATTATTCCCCTGTTAAAAGATTTCAAAGGTGTTCCCGGAAGGATGAGGATTATTAAAGTTAAAGATTACTATGTTATAGATGACTCTTATAATTCAAATCCTTTATCTTTAAAGAATGCCCTCAACACACTTTCCCTTTTTCCGTGCAGAAAGGTTGCAATCCTTGGAGATATGCTTGAGCTGGGGGATTTCAGTGAAAAGCTTCACAGGGAGGCTGGCATTTTTATAGCGGATCTTGATATTGATGAGATTATATTTTACGGTAAATGGATGAAATACGCATGGGAAGAAGCGATAAAAAGGCACAGATACGCTAAATATACGGAAACAAAAGCCGATATACTTGCAGAGGTTGATAAAATGTATAAAAAGGATACGGTTTTTCTTGTTAAGGGTTCAAGGGGTATGGCTATGGAAGATATTGTAAATTACTTGGTGCGGGAGGCATAGTTTGGGAGACAGAAATATAGATCTCTATATCTATGTTGAAGGTAAGAAGTTTCTTTATCATGCTAAGGCTAAGAAAAAAAAGATTGAGGATGAAAAGCTTTTTCTTGAAACATCTCCCAACTTTGTTAAGTATGCCCTTATAGGTAAAACCGTTTATCTCGGATACAAGACTTTCATTCTTCCCGTTAGGATAATAGGAAAGGCGGAAAGTGAGGTTATATTCTCTTTGCCGGATCTCAAGCCTAAGGAGTCCATAGGAGACAGAGAGACGGTGAGGGCTTTGACTTCCGAGGACCATCCCGTAGAGATAAACCTTCTTATAGGTGATCATCCCTATTATTACAACGCCCATGATGTCTCAGAGGGGGGATTTGCCATAATCGTAAAGGATGAGGAGATAATAGATGAGCTTGCGGGTAAACAGGTAAGCTTTAAAATGAATTTACCTGTTGAAAGGGTAAAGGTTGAAGGAACCGCCTATGTTGTTAATGTGGTGGAGAGACCGGACGGAAGATACAAGATAGGTTTTGAAATGGATGTTGAAGACAGCGACAGGGTTAAAATAAGGTTTTATATATACAGCAGGGTCAGGGAAATGTTAATGGAAGGATGAGTTATAATCTAACCTTATGGAAGAACCTCCGAGGATAAAAAAACTTTCTTTTTTGAATATATTAATTCCTGCGGTAGTAATTATTTTCGTTGTGTTTGCATTTTTGTCTTCTCCCTTTGTGATAATTGAAAGTGGATATGTCGGTGTTAAGTTAACTTTGGGAAAAGCGGATAAGGAGGAACTTAAACCAGGCTTGCACTTTATTATTCCCTTTATTCAAACAGTTGAGAAGATGAGTGTGAGGACTCACAGCTATGATATGACGGGAGGGAACTCAATTAACGCCCTATCAAAGGACGGATTGACCATCAATGTTGAGCTTACTACCCTTTACAAGATCGTTCCTGACAAGGCTTCTGAGATATATGTGGAGTACGGAAAGGATTACGAAGACAGGATTATAAAACCCGTTATAAGATCCGCTGTGAGGGACGTTATTGCAGCCCTTGACAGTTCACAGGTATATCAGGAGAGGGATCTGATCCAGAAGAAGCTGGTTGAAAAGGTCTCTGGTGAGCTTGAAAAGAGATATATTCTCCTTGATGAGATACTTATTAGGGATATTAAACTGCCTCCCAAGGTTGTTGAGGCTATAGAACAAAAGAGAAGGGCTTACGAGGAAGCGGAGAGGATGAAGTTTCTTGTTGAAAAGGAAAAGCTGGAAGCGGAAAGGAAAAAGATAGAAGCACAAGGAATAGCGGAAGCTAACAGAATAATAGCAGGTTCCCTTACAAGGGAGTACCTCATGTGGAAATTCCTTGAAAATATAAAGGAGTATGCAGAGAGCGGAAACAATACGATAATACTTATACCCTACGATACAAAGATGACTCCTATTATAAATCTTCCTACCCAAAAGAAGTAACATGCTTAGATGGGTAAATATAAAAAAGTTCCTTCTTATAAGGAATACGGAGATTGAGTTCGGTAAAGGTATAAATGTTATAACGGGGGAAAGTGGAACGGGTAAGTCTATGATAATTGAAGCCATATCCTTCGTTCTCGGAAAGAAGGGAAATTATGAAGAAGGTACTTATGTGGAAATTGAATTGGATACGGGTGATGAAGAACCCCTAATCATAGGAAGGGAGATAAAGGGAGGAAGGAGTCGTTTTTATATTAACGGCAGGACAAGTACCTTTTCTGCGGTTTCCGAAACGGTCAAAGACAAAATTCTCATCCACGGTCAGAATGATCATCTCAGCCTTTTCAGACACGATTACAGAAGGGATATACTTGATGAGTTTGCGGGTCTTATAAAATTGAGGGATGAACTGTGCACCTACTACGACAATCTCACTGATCTTAAAAAGAAGTATGATGCCCTCAAGGAAGAGATGGACAACTTTATGAGAGAGAAAGAAATTATGGAATCTATATTGACTGAAATTGAGTCAGTGGGTTTATCACCCGATGAGTACGAAACCGTTAAGAGAGAAATAGAGGATCTTGCGGAAAAGGAAAGACTCGGAAGATCACTTGAAAATATACTTAACGACCTTTATTACAGGGACAATTCCCTTTACAATACACTGAGTAAGATAATCTCCGAGCTTAAAAGTATAAATGATAAGGATGTATCTTCCTTTTCGGAAGGTCTTGAGTTATTCAAGGATAAAATACTGGAAGGGGTAAAACTTCTTTCTTCAAAGATACCAGACATTGATTATTCCAGCATTGATGAGTTAAATGAAAAGATCTACAGGATTCAACTGCTTGAAAGAAGAAATAGGAAACCTTACAGGGAGATTTATAAGGAAGTTAAGGCGTTCAAGGAGAGGCTGAAAGATGCGGAAGACTTGGAAAGGGAACTGTTGAGGCTTGAAATGGAGATAAGGCGTAGGGAAGGAGAAGTTCTTAATATGGCAAGGGATTTGAGTAAAAGGAGACGGGAAGCGGTGAAAGAATTCAAGAAGGGAGTCACGGATATATTGAAAGCCCTTAATCTTGAGGATGCGGTTTTTGATGTTGATATAAAGGAAGGAAATCTTACGAGATACGGCATAGACAGGATAGAATTCCTCTTTAACTCTGTCGGTGGGGAACCTAAGTCCCTTGAGGAGGTTGTATCCGGAGGAGAATTGTCAAGGCTTGCCTTTGCCCTTGCCCTCTTAAAACCTCCGGCTGGTACATATATATTTGATGAGGTTGATACGGGCATAAGCGGAGAGACTTCCCTTAAGCTTGCAAGGATGATAAGAAGACTCGCAGGTAAAAACCAGATTATTATAATTACCCATTCCGCCCCCATTGCAGCCTGCGGTGATGTGTTTTTTGTAACCTCCAAAGGAAGGGAAGGTGTATCGGTAAGGAAGCTTTCTCAGGAGGAGAGGATTGAGGAAATAGCAAGGCTCATGGGTATAAAATCTGAAAGTACACTAAGAGGGGCTGAGGAGCTGTTGGAGGAGGTAAGATCTTAGAATTTCTTATCTTTTATCCAATCTTCAAAGTTTTTACCTTCTTTAATATTTTTAAGGATTTCCCTTTCAATGGGTGTAAGATCCTTAGGAATAAGATCCTTCCTTTTTTTGTAAGTTTGCTCAATCCTTTTCCACAACAGCCAAAGATCAATGAATTTGTGATTACCACTAAGAAGGACCTCGGGAACTTTCATACCTTTAAATTCTCTCGGTCTCGTATAAACAGGGTATCCGAGCCACCTTCCCCTGAAAGAATCCTCCTCAAGACTTTTCTCATCCCCCAAGACATCCGGTAACAGCCTTGCTGTACCGTCTATAACTGCGAGTGCGGTTATCTCACCACCAGAAAGTACAAAATCTCCCAAAGATATCTCTTCATCAACTATTTTTTTAACCCTCTCATCTACCCCTTCATATCTTCCACATATTATAAGAATTTCCTCTTTTGTACTCAGTTTTTCAAAAAAGGATTGATCTATCTTCCTGCCCCAAGGTTCGGTTATGAGGGTATAGGGTTTATGCCCCCTTGACATTATATCCTCATAGGCGTTGTATATGGGTTCGGGTTTTAGAACCATACCCGGAACTCCGCCGTAGGGTACATCGTCAACCATACCCTTATCCGCATATTTCCTCAGATCTATTGCTTCAACACTTAGCTTACCTTTCTTTATTGCCTGTTTTACTATTCCGAATTCGCAGTAGCATTCAATTATTTGAGGGAATATGGTAAGTATGAAAAATTTCATCCTGAAAATATTTTATTAACATTACCAAAGTGAAGTTTTGCAACACGTTTAAGGTCTATACCCCTATTCCGCAGTTCAGTGAGGACGGAGGGAATCCTTTCATCACTGCTTCCGAGAGGAATTTTAATTCCTGTTGCTTTTTCAATATCTTCTATCTGTTTCTTAAATCTTAATCTTGCAAACATTGAAGCGAGGGCAACGGGTATATATTTTTCTCCTCCGCTTTCAATGACAAGCTTATCTTCTTTAATGAAATCAAAAAATTTCTTCGTCCTTTCTTTATCCGTAAACCTGTCAATGTATATAATACCTTTGCCGTTCTTGTGCCTTAGAAGTTTAGATAGGACCTTTCTGTAAAGATTTAACAATAAGAGATTCACATCACCAGTAATGTCGCGCAGTCTGTTGTAATTTTCCGCATTTATATCCGCGCATACCTTCTTTATACATGATTTGGGAACTTCCCTTTCTATATCCTTTAAAACGGTTTCAATCCTTTTATCTTTTATCGTCTTAGAATCTCTGATGGGAAACTGTTCAAGATATCTCAAACAATCCTTCTTTATCATTACACCGCAAACAACAATGCCTCCGAAGGTATCTCCCTTCCCTGCTTCGTCAATACCTATGTACCAGTCCGCAGGCTCAAGCCCTTCTCCGAATGTTTCTTCTATGAGTTCCTTTATTTTGTCCGTTTCCTTTCCCTGCAGAAGTACCTTTCCTGACTTGTAAAAGGTTATATAATTCTCTTCAATCCTCAAGGACCACAGGGCATTTTTAACCTTCCTCTCCGATGCATCCTTCAGCCCGAGCAGGAAATTCTTAAGATCTTCCGATCTTTTCGGATCAACCCTTATAACCGTATTACTCATTCAAGTTGTAAATATTATGAGCTTCAATGGATTTTTTTACCTCCGTCACTCTTGACTGTATAAGGCTGAAAAGCATAAAGAGGCCCAAAATAAACATGGCGGATACCAACACCAAGGATTTTTTGCTTAATCTCATAGCGCACCCCCTCTCCTCTTATTTTATCACCCTACCTTTTCTTCAGATTCCCTCTTTATAAACTTGAACTCACCGTTTTCAAGATCCACAAGCACTTCTTCTCCTTCCTTTATATCTCCCCTTATTATTCTATCCGCTAAGGGTGTTTCTATATACTTTTGAACGGTTCTCTTTAAAGGTCTTGCTCCGAAGGCGGGATCGTAACCCCTCGTAACGAGTTCTTTTTTTGCATTTTCCGTAAGTACTACCTTTATATTCCTTTCCGCAAGCCTTTTATTTATATCCGCAATGATAAGATCTATGATCTGTGAAAGCTCTTTCATGGTTAAGGGTTTGAAGACAATAATTTCGTCAATTCTATTCAGAAACTCTGGTCTGAAGAAATGCTTTAACTCTTCCAAAACCCTCTCTTGGGCTTTATTGAACTCTATATTTACAATTTCTTCAGAAGCATCAACGGGTATATTGAGAAGATACTGGGAGCCTATATTTGATGTCATTATTATCACCGTGTTTCTGAAATCAACGGTCCTTCCATGGGAGTCGGTCAGCCTTCCATCATCAAGTACCTGTAGGAAGAGATCAAAGACTCTCGGGTGAGCCTTCTCAATTTCATCCAATAGTATAACTGAGTAAGGCTTTCTCCTTACAGCCTCAGTCAGTTTACCTCCTTCCTCGTATCCCACATACCCAGGAGGCGCACCTATCAATTTTGCAACGCTGTGCTCTTCCTTAAACTCCGACATGTCAAGCCTTATAAGTGCATCTTCCGAGCCGAATAGAAGCTCCGCCAAACTCTTTGAGAGTTCCGTTTTACCCACACCGGTGGGACCTAAGAACAGGAAACTGGCTATGGGTCTTTTCGGATCCTTAAGTCCTGCCCTTGCCCTCCTTATTGCCTCAGCCACCGCCTTTACCGCATGCTCCTGATCTATGACCCTTTTGTGCAGTTCATCTTCAAGGTGAAGCAACCTTTCCTTTTCCTCTTCCTTTAACCTTGAGAGGGGGATACCCGTCCACTCAGAGACCACCTTTGCCACATCATCCCATGTAACAACCATCTCTTGCATCTTCTGACTTTCCAAGGTCTTAAGTTCCTTTTCAAGGTTGACCTTTTCAATCTTGAGTTGGGCTTCCCTCTCATAATCGCCTTTCTCCGCAGCCTTTACTATCTCCGCATCAAGTTCCTCTATCCTATCCTTTAAGGATTTTATCCTCAGATCTATACCAGAAGATTCTTTTAGTAGTTCCTCCCTTTTCTTTTCAAGATTTGCCTTTTCAATCTTTAACTGTGCTTCCCTTTCATAATTACCTTCAAGGTTCGCCTTCATTATCTCCTCTTCAAGATTCTTTATCTTTCTTTCTATCTCCTGTACTTCTGGTGAAGGACTGATTATAGAAAGTTTTTTCCTGGCTGATGCTTGATCAAGGGCATCAATAGCCTTGTCTGGTAGCTTTCTGAAGGTTACATATCTTTTTGTTAACTTAACCGCCGCCTCTATGGCTTCATCACTTATTTTTACCTTGTGATGCTGTTCAAGTTTACTTCTTAAACCTTTTAGTATTTCAATTGTGTCTTCTTCTGTTGGTTCATCCACATATATGGGTTGGAATCTCCTTTCAAGGGCGGGATCCTTTTCAATGTACTTCCTGTATTCATCAATGGTTGTAGCACCTATTACCCTTATCTCACCCCTTGCCAGTGCAGGTTTCATCATGTTTGCAGCATCAACCGCTCCCTCCGCCTTACCTGCACCTACTACCGTATGTATCTCATCTATGAAAAGTATTGTGTTATCTTTTTGCTTTACCTCATCAAGCAGGCTTTTCAGCCTTTCTTCAAATTCTCCTCTGTACTTTGATCCAGCAAGTAGGGAACCCATATCTATACCTATGATCTCCTTATCCTGCAATTCGGGTGGTACCTCTTTTGCAACTATTCTCTGGGCAAGACCCTCCACTATTGCGGTTTTACCTACACCCGGATCTCCCACCAACACGGGATTATTCTTGGTCCTTCTCAAGAGTACCTCTATAACCTGATTTATCTCCTTTTCCCTTCCGAGTACGGGATCAAGTTTACCCTCCCTTGCCATCTGAGTCAGGTTAACCCCGAACCTCTCCAATGGAGACTTCTCTTCCTCTTTTAATTCTTGGGTTACATCCTTCATACCCTTTTCACCTCCTAAGGCTTGATTTATTAACCTACCCCCCACCGTATCCTTAGCCTCTATAAGCGAGGCTGATATGTGGGAGGGTAGTACTTGGCTTTCCCCTTCAGAAACCGCCTTCTCTTGAGCATTTTCCATAACCTTTATCAGGTTCTCGCTGTAATCAAAGGCGGGTTTTTTACCGAAGACCTTTTCACCTATCAGATCCGTAATCCTCTCCTTTGATATACCAATCTCCTTCGCCTGTTCCGCCAAGGACGATTTCTCAACCGCCCTTCTTATGAGTCCGTCTATGGAGAGTCTATTATTAATGAAATCCTCAACATCCTTTTTATCAAATACGGATAAAAGACTCCTTTCCACGCTTTCAATCTGTCTTCTGTAATTGGATTCAACCGCCTCCAGCTGTCTCAGTTCCATCCTAAGTCTTTCCGCGCTCCATATATCTCCATATATCCTTGCCCTTTCTATCTCCCTCTCTAATTCCGCCTTTGCTTTTCTTATCTTATTAAGCTCATATTGAATGTTGCCTATATCCGACTTTATCTGCATTATCTTGCTTCTTAGATCAATGAGATGTTTTGCTTCCTGATCCACAGCTTTTTTAATTTGTTCCTCAAGATGATCAAGGTACTCTCTTACTTTCCTTATAAACTCTTCCCTCGGTATGCCTCTTTTTTCAATGTACTTTGATAGGGGAGAAGACTCGTCTGATATAAGGGCTAATAGCAGGTGATCCGTATCCACCTTTGAGCTGTTTCTTTGCCTTGCTATCTCCTTAGCCTTTTCTAAGTATTCCACTGATTTTGCGGACAATAAGTTTTCACTGAACATCTTTACCCTCCTAAATAACTATTATAATATTTTTTGAGTGTAATATTGTCAACTTTTAATTTCTTTTACCCACCTCTCCATAGCTCTTATAGCCCTTTCCGCCATCAGTTTCTTTCTCATCTCCTTATCCTTTATTCTGTTCGGAAGGGGCGGTAGGAGACCGAAAACGGGATTCATGGGTTGTAGCTCCCCCTGTTTTTGTGTTATGTATCTTACCAGGGATCCGAGCATGGTTTCTTCTGGGGGAACAACAAGCTCCTTCCCTTTAAGCAGTCTTACAGCATTGATTCCTGCCAATATACCAGTTGCCGCGGAGGCTGTATAACCTTCAACGCCCGTTATCTGACCCGCAAAGAATATGTTCTCATACTTTCTCATGTTCAAAAAGGGTGTAAGCACCCTGTTGGATTGGATAAAGGTATTCCTGTGTATGGAACCGAGTCTTACAAAAACTGCGTTTCGTAGGCAGGGGATAAGTCTTAAAACCCTCTTTTGCTCTTTGTAGGTCATCTTAGTTTGAAACCCGACAAGAGAAAGGAGTTTGCCCTCTTTATCTTCCTTCCTCAGCTGGACCACCGCAAAGGGTTGCTTGCCGGAAGGGTCCTTAAGGCCAACTGGTTTCATGGGTCCAAACAGCAGGGTCTGATAGCCCCTTTTTGCCATTTCCTCAATAGGCAAACATCCTTCAAAATGTACTGCCTTCTCAAAATCTTTTGGTTCCACCTTCTCCGCCTTCAGAAGTTCTTCATAAAATCTTTTGTACTCTTCCTCTGTTAATACACAGTTGAAGTAATCGTCCCCTCCTTTTCCGTACCTTGATCCCCAGAAGCCCTTTGAATAATCAACCGAATCAGCTTCCACAATGGGAGATATGGCATCAAAAAAGTAAAGGTGGTCATAACCAACAAGTTTCTTTATATTCTCGGATAGGGCATCGGAGGTAAGGGGACCGGAAGCAACTATCACTATCTCATCCTTAGGAATTTCCTTGACTTCTTCCCTTATCACTTCTATATTTGGGTGACTTTCTATTATTTCCGTTATCTTCCTTGCAAATATATTCCTGTCCACACCCAGGGCGTTGCCCGCAGGTACGGTTGACTCTTCCGCCACTTTTAAAACAAGGGAGTCAAGAAGTTTCATTTCCGCCTTTAAAAGACCTGCACCAGTTGTGGTTTCAATACTTCCCAGGGTGTTACTGCAAACAAGTTCCGCAAGCATATCTGTCTTGTGGGCAGGTGTCTTTACCTTGGGTCTCATCTCGTAAAGGATTACCCTTATACCTTCCTGTGCTATTTTGTAGGACGCTTCTGATCCCGCTAATCCTCCGCCTATTACTATTATTCTCTCCATGGGAGATTTCCCATTATACTTTCAAGAATATTTTCATAGCTTTCAGAAGCATTTATTCTGAGGTGAGCTTGCCTGTAAACTAAGTTTCTTTTATCAAAAAGATCTTTCAATTCCTTTTCTCCGAGCCTTAAAAGGGGCCTGTTTCCGTCCTTTGAACACCTCCTTTTAAACTCTTCAAAATCCACATCAAGCCATACAACCAATCCTCTTTCCTTCATCAATTTTAAGGCTTCCGGATTAGCTCCCAATCCTCCCCCCGTTGCAACCACCATATCTTCATTTTTATCAATTACCTCCTCAAGAGTCTCCCTTTCCAGTTTCCTGAAGTAAGGTTCACCCTTATACTTAAAGATGTCACTTATCTTCATCCCTTCCTTCCTTTCAATTAATTCATCAATATCTATGAATTTCCATCTGAGCCTTTCCGCAAGCAGTTTACCGATAGTTGTCTTTCCGCTTCCCATGAACCCTATAAGAAATATCCTTTTTCCCATGAATATAATAAAAAATATAGTATGGTAAGGTATACAGGCATCTTTATAATCTCCGTTATATTATGTGCCTTAGGATGCGGTGTTGCCTCTAAGGAAGAGGGTTTCGTTTTGAAAAGTCAGGCTTTTGCGGACGGCGATTATATACCCGTTAAATATGCGTGCATTGATGAACCCGGCGGTCAAAACATATCTCCACCCCTCTCATGGGAAAATCCTCCGTCCGGCACGAAGAGTTATGTGTTGTTTGTTCATGATCCCGATGCATCAAGCGGTGATTACATACACTGGGTTGTTTACGATATCCCCGCAAGTTATAAGGGTTTGGCTGAAGGGATATCTGGTAAAGACAACAATATAAAGGAAGGGCTTAATGATGATGGTACAATAGGCTACACGGGACCGTGTCCTCCCCCGGATGATCCTCCACACAATTATGTATTTGAACTCTACGCCTTGAGCAAGGATACCCTCGGTCTTAGTGAAGGTGCTACATGGAATGAGGTAAGATCAGCTATGGAATCAAGTGTACTTTCCAAGGCAAGGCTAACGGGTAAGTATCAAGCCAAATAATCTTCCCTTTCTATTACCGCTCCCCCCAGTAATATATCACCATCATAGAAGGCAACTATCTGTCCAGGAGTTATACCCCTTACCTTATCTCCGAATATAACTTCATAACCTCCATCCTTTTCCTTTATATCTTTTACAGGGGCTGGCTTGCTTCTGTATCTTATCTGGGCTTGAACATCCTTCCAATTTTCCTTAGGTACTATAAAGTTTATGTCCTTTACGAACAGTCTATCACCGTAAAGAAACTCCTCTTCCGCAACAAAGAGGGTGTTGGTTTCTGGATCAATATCAATAACATAAAGGGGAGACTTCCATGAGATTCCCAATCCCCTTCTCTGTCCTATTGTGTAATGGAACAAACCCCTATGTTCACCCAATGTCTTACCGGATATATGCACGATCTTACCTTTTCTGCTTCCCACCTTTTCTTCCAAGAACTCTCCCGGACTCTTTCCCATAAGAAAGCACAGCTCTTGGGATTCCCTTTTATCCGAGACGGGAAGCTTATAATCTTCCGCTATTTTCCTCACCTCATCCTTTGTCATATTACCTAAGGGGAATTCAAGCAGGGGTACTATTTCGGACGGTATAAGAGCCATGAAGTATGTTTGGTCCTTTTTTCTATCCTTCGGTCTTTTTAAAACCGTACCGTACTCCTTTGTTTCCTCTTTAAGTATGTAATGACCCGTTGCCAATCTGTCTATATCCGCCACCTTATTAAGATAAAGGGCGAGGAAGGCTGTCTTAACATCCCTGTTGCATATAGCACACGCGTTGGGTGTTTTACCCTTTAAAGATTCGCTGATAAAGTAGTTTATAACCCTTTCTCCGAATATATCTTCCCAGCTGAGGGTTATATGAGGGATACCCAATATTTCGGACACCCTTACCGCATCCCTTACATCCTGAGGTGAACAGCATACATTTATACCCTCACATACTTCTTCCTTATGAAATCTTAGGGTAACTCCAATTACTTCATGTCCCTTCTCCTTTAGCAAGAGGGCGGAAACACTGCTGTCAACACCTCCGCTCATTCCTACCGCTATCCTCATGGGATAATAAAATATAGGACAAAGTAATATGTATAGGGTAGGACTTGGAACAGATTCCCACTCCTTTGATGATAAAAAGCCCCTTTATCTCGGGGGTATCAGGATAGATTTTCCTAAGGGACTTGCGGGACACTCTGACGGTGATGTAGTCCTTCATGCCATTACGGATGCAATACTCGGTGCCATAGGTGATAGGGATATAGGAGAGATTTTCAGCGATAAGGATGATAGGTGGAAGGGAGAAAGGTCTTCCACCTTCCTGCGGGAAGCCTTAAGGAGGATGAAGGAAAAGGGTTATGAAGTGTGTAACATTGATTGTGTTATCATTGCGGATGAGCCGAAGATATCACCTTACAAGGACAGAATAAAAGAGAGTATAGGAAACATCATGGGGATAGATCCTTCCCTTATATCCTTGAAAGGTAAAAGACCTGAGGGTATAGTTGTTGAGGGTATTATGTGCCAGTGTGTTGTTCTTCTGAGGACTTGCAGTAATGAAGGTTGATCTTATACTTTCTGGCGGTGCTGCGAGGGGGATAGCCCACATAGGTGTCTTAAAGGCACTTGAAGATTTGGGTATAGATGTTGATGTTATAAGCTGTGTAAGTGCGGGAGCTATAGTGGGTGTATTCTATTCCGCTGGTTACAAACCAAAGGAAATGATGGGTTTACTTAAAGAGATAAACTGGTTTACCCTTTTGAGGCCAAAGATTCCGGGTCTTGGCTTTGTATCTTTCAGAAAGGCGGAAAGAAAACTTAGGGAACTTATAGATTTTGAAAAGTTAGAAGATCTTCCAAAAAGTATTTATATATGTAGCTTGGATATAAAGAGCGGTGAGACGCTTTATTTCAGTAAAGGTGAGCTTGTACCTATACTTTTGGGAAGCTGTGCCTTGCCTGGTATATTTGAGCCGGTTGCTTACGGTAATTATTTGCTTGTTGATGGTGGTATAACGGATAACCTGCCCGTGAAACCTATTATAAAAAGTAAAAATAAAAAGGTCGGTGTTGAGGTGAACCCTTTATACTTTGAAAGGGAACCCACGAATGTAATAAGCATACTGATAAGAAGCTTTTTGCTTGCGGTAAGATCTAATGTTAATAAAAGTAAGGATATGTGTGATATAGTCATAGAACCGGATTTAAGGGGCTACTCCTACTTAGATGTGGGTAGGATGGATGAGATTTATGAGATAGGATACAGATCCGCTTATAAGATAATGGAAAATTATGTCAGAAAAAAATGACATTATTATAGATCCGTCGGAAAGTACTGGGAGTATTGTAAAAAAGATACTTAGGCTTGCCTATCCCGTAATACTGTCAAATCTTCTGTACACGGTGGAGAGCGCCTTCTCCATCATACTCGTTTCTGGTCTTGGCGAGTCGGAAGTTGCCGCTGTGGGTTTCAGCGCAAGTCTCCTGTGGTTTATATACTCACTAATGGCTCTCTCCTACACGGGGACATCCGTACTCGTTGCACAAAAAACAGGGGCGGGTGAGAAGGTTGAAGGTATTGTCGGTTTGGGACTGATAGTATCCTTTATCATAGCCTTGCCTCTTACCTTCTTCGGAAAGGATCTCGTCCTTTTCATTCAAAGTATGATGGGCGCTTCTGATAGGGTTTTAGAGCTTTCAGGTCAGTATCTTGAACCCATATTTCTTTTTATAACCGTAGGGTTCCTTACAAATACCATCTACGGTGCATTAAACGGAAGGGGTAATACAAAAACAACATTTAAGGTGGCAATTATCATAAATGTTGTAAATATAACCACCTCATACCTACTTATCTACGGAAATATGGGATTTCCTCAGATGGGTGTTAAGGGTGCGGGTGTAGGTATAGTCCTCTCTGAAATTGTGGGATTTCTCATTTACCTTTATCTGCTTGTTATTTTAAAAAGACCCTTTACCATAGGTTTTAGTATAAAGACTCAGGACATTTTAAGCTTTTTCCGTATAGGCTTTCCTACCATGATAGAAAGGGTTTTAACAACCCTTTCCTTTAATATATTTGTAGGTCTTCTCGCCCCTTTCGGCGATCACATACTCGCAGCCCATCAGATAGGTTTGAGGATAGAGAGTGTATCTTTCATGGTAGGTTTCGGCTTTATGGTTGCATCTTCCATAATAGCTGGGCAGAACTTCGGTGCAAAGAATTTCTACGGAGTTAAAAAGGGTGTGTTTATAACTGCGGTACTTTCCTCCCTTTTTATGGGATTGCTGGGTATTGTGTTTATAATTTTTCCCGATATACTCGCCCTTCCCTTTACACGGGATCCGGATATTATAAGGTACGCAAGCTATTATCTTATAATAGTCGGCATATCCCAGATACCCCTTTCCCTTGCCTTTATATTTTCTGGAGGTCTTAAAGGGATGGGAAAGACCCATATACCGCTTTTTATAAATATACTGTCTTTCTGGCTCTTCAGGATAGCCCCTTCTTATTTAATTCTTAAGATCATTTACTCACCATTAGTACCCTGGATAATGATGACTATTGAGACCTTTCTGAGATGTTTTATGTTTTTTTTATTTTTCAAAAGATACACATCCTCGCCGGAATATAATACTTACCATGAGAAAGAAGATTCGCATAGGAACGCGGAAGAGTAAACTTGCCCTCTGGCAGGCAAATTATGTTAAAGAGGCAATAGAAAAAAGACACGGTATTGAGGTTGAGCTTGTAAAAATTACTACAACAGGGGACAAGATACTTGACTCACCCCTTGCAAAAATAGGGGGAAAGGGGCTTTTTGTTAAAGAGATAGAAGAGGCCCTTTTAAGGGGAGACATTGACCTTGCGGTTCACTCACTTAAGGATATGCCCGTTGTACTACCGAAGGGTTTAAAGATAGGATCGGTTACAAAAAGGGAAGATCCCTACGATGTTTTGATTTCAAGAAACGGTAAGGGTTTGATGGAGATGGAAAAAGGCAGTACTATAGGTACGTCATCCTTGAGAAGGGGTGTGCAGATTAAGAGGTTAAGAAGGGATCTTAATGTGAAGGTGCTTAGGGGTAATGTGGATACGAGGATGAGAAAGCTTGATGAAGGTTTGTATGATGCAATAGTTCTTGCCAAGGCGGGTGTAAAGAGGATGGGATATCTTGATAGGGTAACGGAAGTGCTTGATTATCTTATACCCGCGGTAGGTCAGGGTAGCCTTGCGTTAGAGATAAGGGAAGACGATAAAGAGATAGAGGAGATAATAGGATTTTTAAACGATGAGGAAAGTATGATATCCGCCTTTTGTGAAAGGGCTTTCCTTAGAGAGCTTGAAGGAGGATGTCAGGTTCCGATGGGCGCTCACTGTGTTGTGGAAAACGGAAAGGTAAGGATAAGGGGATTTGTCTCTGACCTTGAGGGTGAAAGGTTTATAGAGGGTGAGGAGGAAGGAAGCAGGGAAGAGGCGGAGATAGTAGGTATGAGGCTTGCCAGATATATACTTGATAGTGGCGGAAAGGAAATTCTTGACGAAATATACAAATCAAGGTAGAGGTAAACTTAAACCACCAAGCATATACTTTAGATCATCATCGGTGAACATCAGCCCCGCACCAACAAAGGCGCCCCTGAAGTAATCATTGAGAAGTTCATCCCCACCTACGGTTAAGTAAAAGGATCCCTTTACCCTTGCCCTTATTCCGATTTGCAGGTTAGGATTCATCTCACTCCCCGTTGCGGGATCCCTTCTGCCAAAGTCCCAAACATCGGAAAACAGCTTTATTCTTTCCGAAGGTACATAATCAAAACCGAATCCCCCCGTTGACTCCTTTAATCCTCCCCTTACTACGAACTTTCCAAGATCCGTTCCGAATATCCTTGCATACTGAAGTGTTATTTCCGGAGCAAACTGTTTTCTTACTATAAATTCGTTGTTGGAAAGCTCCTCTACATAAACCCTGCCCCTTGAATCACCTACGATTTCCACTAAGTAATATTTCTTATCATCGGGTTGTACCTTTACTGTGAAGATACCTTTACCGTCCCAGTTTTTATAAACTTCTCCTCTCATACCTATATAAAACACGGTTTTTGTAACAGTTTTTCCCATTTCACTGAATAAGGAAACACCCGACTGGATGTTTTCATACATCTTTTCATCATGGATAATCTTTCCGAGGAATCCTTCTCCCTTTTCAATTTTTGTAACTATCTTATTTATCTTTTCCGAAATCTCCTTTAAATCCTCTGTAAATTCCGCAATATTTTTTCTATTTTCTTTTAGAATTGCCTCAAGCTCTTGGGATATTTCCTTCATCTCTTCAAGTAGTTCAGGCAGTGATTCCCTTAAGGAGGCGGTAAGTACATTTATGTTCTCAGCGGTTTCATTTATATGTTTTTCATTAAGAACTATAAGTCTGTTTATGTTCTCAGTAAGTTTCTTTGTTGTTTCCAAGGTACTTTCAAGGTTTTCTATTATCCTATTTATACTTTCCTTGTTTTCCCTTATTATCTCCGTAATATCCCTTGTAAGCTCGGATATATTTCTTGATGTTATAGTAAGCTCTCTTATGAGGTAATCCATGTCCGATATTCTTGTAACCTTCCTTATTTCCGAATTTTCTTCAAGTATACCAGCATCGGGAGTTCCCGGATATATTGCAAGATACTTGTCTCCCATAAAGCCAAGGGTTCCTATGGATGCGGTGGCATTTTTATATATGGGTATATCTTCCCTTATCTCAAAGAAGACACGAACCTTACCCTCTTCTATTCTGAAACCGGTTACCCTGCCTGTTTTTATACCCGCAACCCTTACATCCGCACCCTCAGAAAGTCCTGCTACATCTGTGAAAAGAACGGAGTACTTCTTAGTTTTTTGTTTGAAAAAAGGTATTTCTCCGAATATGAGAATAGTAAGTGCAAAGGAGACAGCACCTATAAGAACAAATAAACCTACCTTAGCCTCCGTACTGAGTTTCATTTAAGACCCTTCAAGTAAAAAATAGAATAAGTATAATAAGCGCTATGACTATGGCGGTAATTAAGTATTTCCTTTTATCCTTCCTGTTTTCCTCTATCTCCCTTATCTTTTCCCTGTAATAATCCCTATCCATCAACCCCATTATCTATTTACCTCCAGATTTTATTCTATCAGATAACTCTTCCATTATTTCCGTCACCGATGTTTTGTTAACTGACAAAGCCAATACAAGAAAGTAAAGCATATCCGCCACCTCCTCCTTTATTTCCTCTTTGTTGCCGTTCTTCAGTGCTATAAGACTCTCTATCGCTTCCTCACCGAATTTTTGAAGTATTCTATCTTTACCTTCCTTTACAAGTTTTGCGGTGTATGAATTTTCCGGTAATTTTTCTATCCTTTCCCTTATTATCTCCTCAAGTCTCTGGAGTGTTTCAAAGGGAAGGACATTTTCAACCTTTCCTTCGTTTAATCTTCTGAAGAAACAGTTCCTCTCACCAGTGTGACACGCCTTATTTTTTTCTTGCTCAATCATATATACGAGGGCATCCCCGTCGCAATCAATCCTTATCTCCTTCACCTTCTGGAGTTCTCCCGATGTTTCTCCCTTCTTCCATATTTTGTTCCTTGATCTTGAAAAATAGTGGGCATAACCCGTTTCAACAGTCTTTTCTATAGCTTCCTTGTTTGCATAGGCAAGCATCCTTATCTCACCAGTTCTCCAATCCTGGGCTACTACTGGTACAAGACCCTTATCATCAAATTTTATGTCCATCTCCGTTTTCTCCTAACATTGATCTTACCTCTTTCAAAAGTTCTTCCGCCATATCCTTCTCTTCCACTCTTCTTACTGGTTTTCCTCCCTTAAAGAGCCAGGCGAAACCCCTTCCACACGCCAAACCTATATCCGCTTCTTTGGCTTCACCTATGGCGTTTACTACACATCCCATTATTGCTATTTTTATGGGTTTCTTTATGTCTTTAAGCTTTTCTTCAACCTCCCTTACTATTGGCGGTAAGTCAACCTCAATCCTTCCGCAGGTAGGACACGATACTACCTCAATGCCTTTCCTTCTTAGCCCTAAGCTTTGAAGAATCATGTATGCGGTTTCCACCTCTTCAACAGGGTCATCCGTAAGTGAAACCCTTATCGTATCACCTATACCCAAGTAGAGTAATATGCCTATTCCCACCGAGGATTTAATTATTCCCTTTTTCCCCATACCCGCTTCCGTTATACCTATATGAAGCGGGACATCCGTTTCTTTGGCGAATATAAGATTTGCTTTTATATTTTCTATAACATCGGATGCCTTTATGGAAACCTTAAAATTATAAAATCCCCATTTATCAAACTTCTCCGTCCATCTCAAAGCACTCTCCGCAAGGGCTTCCGATGAGGGATATCCGTATTTATCAAGAAGATCCCTTTCTAAGGATCCCGAATTTACACCTATCCTTATGCAAACACCTTTTATCTTAGCCTCTTCTACTATTTCCCTTACTATATCTTCCTTGCCCATGTTTCCTGGATTTATCCTTATGCCGTGTATACCCTTTTCCATTGATTTGAAGGCATAAGAGGGGGCAAAGTGTATATCCGCTATTACCGGAATGGGTGAACCTTTGACAATTTCTTCTAAGGCTTCCGCATCCTCCTCATGGGGAACCGCCACCCTTACTATCTCACAACCCGCCTCCGCAAGTCTTTTTATTTGAAAAAGTGTTTTATCAACATCAGAGGTTTTTGTGGATGTCATTGATTGAACAACAATGGGGGCATCACCGCCTATTTCAACATCTCCTATTTTTATCTTCCTTGTCTTTCTCCTCTCCATCGTAACCCGAATATAGAATAATATAACCTTTCTGATATAAAATAAATCCATCATGGTCAGGTTACTCTACTCCCTACTTTTTGTGGTTGCGCTGGCCTTTGCCCTTTTCGGATCTAAGTACATAGTGGTCTTTGAGGAAAAGCCCGAAATAAAGGATAAAAAGGTTTACTTTAAAGGCATGCCCATAGGGGAGGTAGGTGAGTTCAATCTTTCCGAAAAGGGATATGTAACCCTTGAGGTGAAAATTGAGGGTAAATACAGGAAGTTTATAAAAAATACTGGTGTTTTTTATGTAGAGGAAGGGAAACTTAATTACACACTTATAGACGAGGGCGGTGAGAAGGTAAAGGAGGGAGGTGAACTTTTGGGATTTGAGAGTAAGGGTAAATATCTGCTTTTTAAGGCGAAGGTAAAATTCGGAAAGTTGGTTAAAAATATAGAGAAGGCTATAGAGGACATCAAAAGTAATTAGATTTTAATTTCGTCAAAGCTTTTTATAACCGGGTGGGATGATGACACCTTTCCATCCCTTACAACCATTATTGCCTTCATTCCCGCTTTATGTGAGGCTTCTATTTCTTCCGCGCTGTCGGAAAGAAAAAGTATCTCGGACGGCATTAGATTTAACTTTTCCGCAATCTTCCTGTACGATTCCGGTTCCTTTTTATTACCTATTCTTGTGTCAAAGTGTCCGGAAAATAGGTAACTTATATCCCCGTAAGTTGTGTGAGAAAAAAATAGTTTTTGGGCCTTTACGGAACCAGATGAATACACATATACTGGTATTCCTTTATCTTTCCACTCCTTTAACTTTTTTAGTGCATCTTCATATATATGGCTTACGAGTTCACACTTTTTAAAGCCCTCTTCCCATATCATTCCCTGAAGCTCTTTAAGGGGGGTAATTTTTTTATCTTCCCTTATCCATGCCTTCATTGTTTTTATGAATTCTTCCTTTGAAAGCTTTTTGCCAACTATTTCCTCTGTTTCTTTCAGTATGTTTCCTATCTCTTCCCAGTGCTTTTCAACGAAATCATCAATCCTCTCATAGGAATAGGGGAAAAGAACATCTTTTACAAAACTTATGTCAGATATAGTTCCTTCTATATCCGTTAATATTGCCTTAACCGACTTTGAGCTCGTCATACTTCGGAAATCTGTCGGCTATATCGCTTCCCGTATAGTTTGCAACCCACCCCTCCTCCGTGGTAAACAATCTTATACACTTGAAATTAGGGGACGTACCCATATCAAACCAATGGGGCACTCCCGCTGGCACACTTATAAGATCACCCTTTTCGCATATAACTATGTAAACCTTGTCATTGGGGTGCAGGTAGAAGGCGCCGTCGCCGTAGACAAAAAATCTGACTTCAAAGTCGCTGTGGGTATGTTCCTTGAGAAATTTATTCCTAAGCTCATCCTTCTTTGGATGATCGGGAGTCATACTTATTACATCATAGGATTTAAAACCGAACATCTTCATCAGCCTTTGAATGTCTTCCATATATGCTTGAGTTATTTCCTCTTCAGAAGAATCCTCACTGATAGGCTTTTTTGCATTCCAACGTTCAAAAAGCACACCTATTTTTTTTAGCTCCTCCGCTATCTCTTCAAAAATATTAGTCTTCTTTATAACTTCCGCCGTGTCTTCCCTGCATATGGTTAGCGTACTCATGCTTTATAATTATAATAAAAATGCCTTTTGATGCCAAAAACGTTAAGGAGGATCAGCTATGCACAAGAGAACCCTTATTTATGGGATAGTTTCGCTATTCCTTCTCTCCGCGTGTGGTCAAGGAGGTAAAAAGGAACAGCAACCCACGGTAAAAACTGCCAATGCGCTTGTCCAATTTCAAAAGGTGAGAAAAGACAGTGATTGGGCTATAGTTCCTGTTGGTACCGTACACAAGGTGGTAGAACTCAGAGGTGACGGAAGCTTTTCTATTAAAGAACTGAAAAGGAATGATGCAAGGGATCTGAATCTTACTATTGCCTTTGATAGTACGGGTTATGTTGGTGCTGTATGTGAAAACGGCAACGCCTTTCTTGTCGGAGGCAGGGATATATTTTTCTTTGATGTAAAAAATCTTGAGATAAGGTACATAGGTAGGGATTTGGTAAATCCCGTTAATATGAATCCCATTGTACACGGATCCTTTTATACAAACTTTCCCCTGCCGGGTGCTGATACCGATCAACTTATAGTTGCGGATTGTGAAGGCAACTATGCTGTTGTGAATGAATGCAATATAGGAGGAGGATGTACAACTTACAAAGGAGATAGTGCTTTTCTTGTTGTTCATGCCAACGGAGATAAGGCATGGGTTTTCAGGGAACCTGCTAATGTAAGTGCGCAGAGGCTTTATGATTCTTCCGGCAAGATGGCTTCTGAGATAAATACTCAGAATCCCGATAATATCCTAAGGGTAGAGGGATCCTCCAAAAGCCATTGGATAATTGCTGAATATGATAATAACAATGATATTAAGAAACTCCATTTTGTTAATAGGAGCGACGGCAGTGTTAAAAGCCTGAGCGTGAATCTTGCAACCGGCACTAACGCAAATGTGGTTGCTGTAACAGTAGGTTCTAATGTTTACTTTGCGGTGTGGACAAATAACAAAATCTTTTATATGAAATTTGATGGCAATAATGTTGCTTCCATTAAGAGCATTAATGCTACCGGTAATTTTACCGTGGTTAAGCTTGACGGACAAGGCAGATTGTATGCTGTTGACAATAGCGCAAGTGATACGATAATTTGGGTAAAAACTGACGGCAGTCAAGGTACTGCAACAGCTGCAGGTCCCATTACAAGAATGTTTGGTGTAACAGATGGAGTATTCGTTAATGCTGGGGGAACATACCAAACTTATACAGCTGGAGGTACGGTATCTAATGCAACTACCTCTCAAGCGAACGCTTTCCAAGTATGTGACAACGGTAGTGTTTATAATGAAGCCTACAACAATATGGCGTGTTACGATCCCGGTTCAACAGATATGGAGGTTGCCTTTGTACCTGATTTAAGCGGTGCCCAAGCTGTTAATGTGGGAGATACCGTATTTCCCGCAACTGTGGCAGGTGTAACAGATTCAGCCCTTTACGG
>JALWWX010000195.1 GCA_027078675.1 Aquificales bacterium
AGTTTCCTCTTATTGTCACCTATAACAGCGTGGGGCGAGTTTTCCGATACCGCAAAGGTTTCAAACCCTTCGGGTACATCTATCACCTTATCCGCGTGGCTCATCCATACATCAAAGCTTTTTGGTAGTCCTTCAAAGAGTTCGCAATCTTTTACAATTTTAAGCTTTGCCCTTCCGTACTCTTGAGCCTTTGACCTTTCAACCCTTCCGCCAAGCTGGAAGGTCATAACCTGGAGTCCGTAGCATATTCCTAATACAGGTATTCCCAGTCCGTATATAAGCGGATCTGGTTTGGGGGCGTCTTCTTCATAAACGGAGGCTGGACCTCCAGAGAATATAAGACCTATAGGTTCCCTTTTTCTTATCTCATCTGGAGTTATATAATACGGAACGATTTCGCTGAAAACCCCGAGTTCTCTTACTCTCCTTGCTATGAGCTGGACGTACTGTGAACCGAAATTCAGTACTATTATTCCCTTTTTCCTCATTTAAAGGATCTAATATATTAACAAATTTTACATAGATTCTTCTGGGCTTTGACGACAGTTTCAAGGAGTATTTTTATTCTTTCTATATCCTTTATAAGGTTCTGGATGTTTTCGCTTATACCAGAAACTACACTACTTTGTTCTTCTAATGAAGTGACTATGCTCGTTATTGAATCATCTATTTGTTCTGAGACCTTTAAATTATCTGTATAAAAGGATTCAACATGTTCAAAGGCATTAACAGTACTGTTTATAACATCTTTCAGTTTATCTACATCTTTTGAAAATTTGTGCATTTTCTTTTGAAGAGTTATAACAATACTGTTTATGTTTGTTGCAAACTCTTCCGTCTTTTGGGCAAGTTTTCTTACCTCCTCCGCCACTACCGCAAATCCCCTTCCCACATCTCCAGCCCTCGCCGCCTCTATTGATGCGTTCAAAGCCAATATGGTTGTTTGTTCAGTTATTGAATATATCTGTTTTATTGTTTTATTAATTTGGTCGGAAAATTTTATCAACTCCTCAAGACCTTGTAC
>JALWWX010000196.1 GCA_027078675.1 Aquificales bacterium
AGTATCATTCCCAGATTGTTCAGGAGATGATCAGACCAATGCGGTATTTTATACATTCACTATTACTGCGCCAGTTTATGGAATCAATATACTGATTAAACAAAGCGGTGCTGATCCTATTAATGGTACTGTCGTTGCAGGTATATCAGCAGTAAACACAGAATTTTGTACAGGAACAACATATACTGCACCAGCACATTGTGAAGATATAAGTACTGCAGAATTCGAGTGGAAATGTCTGGACGAAGGCACATATCAATTACAGATTTCGACTTCTGATGATAATTCAGGAACATTTGATATAACATCGACCATGCTTGATAAGCCCGCAGGAGATTGTAATGCAAATGATAAATGTGATGATGCTGAAGAATTAACGGTTGATGCAGAATGTGAGTGGGTTGATTTTGTTAAGAAATGTAATAATGATGCTTGCCCTGATCCATATACAGTTGGTGCTTGTGATTTAAGTCAAGGGCCAACGGTTTGGTATAAAGTTTTGATTCCGACAGGAGCAGCATCTATTGATGTAATAGTTGATAATCCATCATCCGGTGATGTAGATATGGTTATAGCTAAAGAAGCAGATGCCTGTCCATTGACGGCTGGATGGTGTGGATCAGGAGGAACATTGGCAGCGCCGATAGCTCTTGATGCTACTGATGAAGGGACATATTTCTATATAGCTGTTACTGATCCTACAGGTGGAGATGGAGAAGCATATGATATACATATAAAAATTGACGTACCACCTGTCAATGACAGTCCGTGTATGGCAAATGATAGGCCTCCATATGATTTAGGAACAGGAGGTTCTCACTCGGGCACTACATGTTGTGCTGTTGGGGCAAATGATGATTCTGGACAAGATCAGGCAAATGTAAGTTGTAATTCTGCTTCGGATGATAATGCTGTTTGGTATAGAGTTGCATACGATCCTGCTTCCGATGGTGTTAATATAAATATCACAGGAGGAACCATAGGTGGAAGTATTGGTGTGGAGGTTTACGTAGGAGGTGCTG
>JALWWX010000197.1 GCA_027078675.1 Aquificales bacterium
TCTCTGGACAGCGACACCGGATTGGGATATACAATGGGCACCCCGGTCCCATCAGTCGGGACCCATACAGCCACTTGATCCCCTTTTCCGGGTTGCAATGTATCTCCTGCCAGTGATTGTACGGACCTCGCCTGCACAAAGTATGGCTTTCCGATGGGTCGCAATGGTGTCGATGGATCTATTGCCAGTCTTACCGTCGTATCATTTTGCAGCATCGCCGAAACGACCATACGGTGTGGCGTAATGGTATAGCGTTCGGGGTTCTCTGCCGATTCCCTCTCCACAGCACTCGAAAACACCAGATCTATCCGTAACGCTGATCGATAATTTCCTCGAACGATCCAGAAACTCGCTGGACGTTCCTGCTCTGGAGGAAGTTGCACTGAAAACTGATAGGGACGCGTTTTGCCATAATACCCATCGGCAAAGCTGGCAACGCTGCCTTCATAATGTCCTGATGCCAGCGAATCAAAAAGCGCAACAACCGCATTGGCTCCCATTACTGCCAGCGTCACCGGCGAAAAAGCTCTTCCCTGAACATCCTGCAGTGTCACCCACCGCGGATTCAGCAGCGGTGGATCGATCGGAGCATCATATATGATCCGCAAAGCCGCCGGTCCAGCAGGAAAAACTTTCCTGACACGAGGGGCTGCTCGCAACTGCATTTGCAGCGTATCCGCTATGGCATCAGCCGCTGACACTCGAAATGTATAGAACGTTCCCACCTGCAGCGAATCCACAACAATTGCCGCCTGAGCAGTAACAATGGTATCCACCTTATCGGCTGATCGCACAACAACGGTATACTGTGCCACCGGTAATGGATCCCACCAGAGTTGCACCGCCGTTGAATCCACAATTGCCGCCTGCAATCCAGTAATCGCATAGCGTGCCGTTGGTTTGCGTTGCTGGAGCGCCGCAACGGAGCGAAATCGGGAAACAAACACTTTCAGTGAATCACTCCAGATGGTATTTGCTGCCACGCTATCCAGTACAAACCAGGGCTGAAACCCATCCCCCTGCGGCCGCAACACATACAGGTACGGATAAAATGCCAGCAGCAATTCTGCTCTGCTATCACCATCAATATCCTGACATTGAACGCCGCTCCGAAAAGGTGTTTTGGGAAGTGCTCCCCAGAAGTAATCTTCCCATTGCTGGCGATACTGATTCGGCGCAACACCATCATAAAGGCGACAGATCCACAATGGCGCCAGTGCCTCGCCAGTGCCTTCTGGAACCAGAAAAGTCGTATAACCAACCACCAGCTCATCCACTCCATCACCATCCACATCGCCAGCCGCCAGGTACCCATCACTATTCCAGAAGCCAGTTTCAATCACTGTATCCAGCGTCCATCCTCCTGTTTCTTGTTGATAGATGAGCACATCACCATCGCTATCTGCAAAAGCAAGCTCCACCGCTCCATCTCCATCAAAATCACCCGTTTGTACGCCGGGAACACCCAGGAAATTCCGGCCGAAATAGGGATCTGGTTCGGATACATTTGGCAACCGGGCATCAAATCGCAACGTGTTCTGGTGAAACTTTCCAACCAGATACGCCGTTTCGCTTCGCACAATCACCTCGTCTTTCCCATCGCTGTCAACATCGTCCAGCGCTGCTGCCCACAACGTATCGGATTCCCACAGCACTGTTCCAAAGACACGCGAAGTTTCTCGCATCAGCCGGGTCTGATTACCTCGATGGAGCAGTACTTCTTTGCGCCCATCCCCATCGACATCGCCGATCGCTTTGGGAATCCAGACTTCTTCCAGCGAATCTATGGGATGCAATTGTCCACCGGAATCAACAGAGAAAGCAAGAGTTTGCTGAAACCGCAGCGTCGGAGTTAACTGGACAGCTACGACGGTATCACTTCCCTTTCCCACATCGCTCATCCAGTACAGCGGATGCGCAAAAGCGCGACCGGTAATCTGGAAAGTGTTCCGAGGAAAATGCTGCAATTGAAAAGATATTTGTCGACGCGTTACAACAGTATCCCGCTGTCCCGGATACCAGTACCGTAGCTCCAGTTGCAGCCCTCCTGTCCGCTGTGGATGTAGCAGAAAAACGTGGGATCGCGTTACCCGATCCGCAATAAACTGTTCGCTCCACGCTTCCTGGAGTGATTGGCGCCAGCGAACCGCCATCAGCGCTGGCAGATCCGTTACTGCTTCCACAACGACTGCCCGCTGCTCTCCATCCCAGACAGGCAGCACCTGTACAAATGACAACACAGGAGCTCCACTTACAAGGGTAAAACGAGCTTTTGCCCGAAGTTGCTGGCCGGTTACCAGTATCGCCCGAACCTCTATTAAGTATTCCCCATCTGCCAAAGAACTCAACGCCAATGGCGGACACTGGCACGACAAGCATCGCTGGAAAACGCACAGTGTATCCAGCGGTACAAATCCGCTTTCTGCTTCACGACGATACAGAACGACCTTTGCTGACCCTAACTGAGGATCATCCGCGATGATTTGAACCGGAACCTCCGAAGAACGGAATCGGTGGATCACCGATAAATGCTTCGGTGATAAAATCTGCACCGTTCCCACTGCTGGCAAATTGGTCGCCGAAACCAGATCAATTCTTCCAGCACCGAAAAAAGGATCCCATCCAGGCTCTCCCAGATCCACAGCCGTCGCCGCCAGAGCCTGCGCAATCTGCTGCGGCGACCACCGAGGATGCAGTTCCCGGAGTAATGCTGCTGCTCCGGTGACGATTGCCGCCGCCACTGACGTACCACTGACCAGTGTCAGGCCACCGCCACGCTCCGTTGTGGGAATTTCAACACCCGGAGCAGCAAGATCGATGTCCTGCCCATAGTTTGAAAAAATGGCTCTATGATCGTCAAAGGTGGTGGCAGCGACCGCAATCACCTCATTCAACGCCGACGGAAAATGAAAAGCGCTCCTCCCCTCATTTCCTGCTGATGCCACTACGACAATACCACGATTTGTGGCAACCTGAATAGCCAACTGCACAACGGGAGAAAGGTAGTAATTGCCGTAGCTCAGATTGATGCAATCAGCACCCATCAAAACTGCGTAGAGAATGCCAGCAGCAATGCCCATATCCGATCCTGTTCCTTCAGCGGTGAATGCTCTGATGGGTAGCAGGGTGGCAGATTTTGCAATACCGGTAATAAATTGATCATTCCCGCCCACAATGACTCCTGCCATTGCTGTCCCGTGCCCGTGTTCATCTTCTGGTACAGGATCCGGGTTGCGCCAATCACCCACCGAAGGAAGCACCGACTCTGCAAAGTCGTATCCCATCACATCATCCACTACTCCATTGCCATCATCATCGACGCCGTCCAGATCTCCCGGAATTCCATCCCGCTTTTCAGTGAACCACCAGGGATCAAACCGACCATTGCCGTTACGATCTTCTGCGTGATTGATAAACAAATGGGGTTGCAAAGCAGGATGCTCCCAGTCAATTCCCGTATCCACCAGCGCAACAACAACCCCTTTCCCCTGGGTTCTTTGCCACACAATGGGCAAATGAAAAAATTTTGATAATCGATCAGTAGAAACCGGAGATTCAGCAAGGACTTGCACTGGATCCTGCAACCGATACACTGTAGCAGGAACGGTCAATACCGAAACCTGCCGCGCTTGCTCCGACAACGTGCGTAATAAAGCCGTCAGATGAGCATTGTTCGATTGTTGCTGCAACCGTTCAGCAAAGATCTGGACAAAATGAGCAGTTGTGCCGGTTGATAGCTGTTTCGCCGGCGCTGCACCAGCTATTAGAACCAGACACAGCCATCCTGCGTGCAGCAAGCGCATAATGCAGCAAATATGACTTACCGGAGGAACACCAATGGTACTATAAAGACCTGCTCAGGCGTGCGAACCCGGACAAAATACTGAGCATTGCTGACACCGGACAGCGTCAAAAGCTGCTGAAGTTCGATCTGCTTAACCTGCTGGGGTGCCATCGTCATCACTGGAAGTTTACCCAACAACCGACCCAGCACAGAAACCAGTTCAACTTCCACTTGCTGCGAATCCAGTGCTTGCAACTCCAGCACTGGCGA
>JALWWX010000198.1 GCA_027078675.1 Aquificales bacterium
GAAGATGTCCTGCTTGCCCTTGATGTTGCTTCTTCCGAGCTTGTTGACGCGGAAGGTATATACACTATTGAGGGGAAAAAGTATAACAGTGAGGATCTTTGTAACTACTATTCAAAACTTATAGATAGGTATCCGATCGTATCCATTGAGGATCCCATGGCGGAAAAGGACTGGGAAGGATGGAAATTAATAACTGAGAATCTCGGAGAGAAAGTTCAGCTGGTGGGCGATGATCTGTTTGTTACCAATCCTTCCATACTTGCGGAAGGAATTAAAAAGGGGGTTGGTAACGCGGTCCTTGTTAAGCTTAATCAGATAGGAACCCTTTCTGAAACTATGGACACAATAATGCTTGCCCAGAGGAACGGTTACAATACAATAATTTCCCACAGATCCGGAGAAACGGAAGACACATTCATATCCCATCTTGCGGTAGGAGTTAACAGCGGTCAAATAAAAACTGGATCCGCTTCACGGACGGATAGGATAGCCAAATACAATGAGCTGTTAAGAATTGAGGAGGAACTCGGGTATGGCGCACAATTTAAAGGTAAAGAAGTCTTCAAAAAGCCCCGTTAAATTAACTTCCAAAATACTATTACTGTTTTCTATATTTTATACACTGCACAATCTCTTAATAGCGGACCCTGATATATTTGATGTCATATCAATGAAAAAGGAGATGGGAAAGGTTTCAAAGGAGGTGGAGGTGTTGAAGGCAAGGCGGGAAAGTTTGCGTAAGGAGTTAAAAAATCTTGATGAGGAAGTTCTCAAAAAGGAAATGGGTAGCTTTGAAGAGGGTGAGTTTATAATTATTTACGGTAATTAACTATCTCGTTATTTCGTCAAGTCTCCTTGATGCTGCGAGCAGGGTTGCTTCCGCAACCACCTCATCGTCAACCTTTGCTACACCTTTCATCTTTGAGAGTACCTTTTTCAGTGAGATAACCTCAAGTTCTAACCTCAATTGATCACCTGGGAAAACGGGCTTCTTAAAACGGGCATTATCAATTCCCGCAAACACTATGGCATATTTACCTATTTCAAGATTGAGGGATTTAATCATCAAAATACCGCCTACCTGAGCCAAGGCTTCAAGTATGTAAACGCCGGGCATAAGGGGGAAGCCGGGAAAATGACCCTGAAAATAAGGTTCACCTATGGATACATTCTTTATTCCTACTATCCTTTTACCCTCTTCATATTCAATGATTTTATCAACGAGGAGAAGGGGATAACGGTGTGGCAGTATGGACATTATCTCATGTATATCCATTGTTTATATTATATCTTCCTTGTGGTAATTTTTACTAAATTTTCATTGGAAAATTCGGATAATTTAAAAGTAATGGAGGTGCGGTATGGTACCTATTGTGTTTATATTAGCGATTGCCATTATATTCCTTGTAGGATGTGGTGAAACTGATGAAGCTTGCCAATTTGCTGTGACGAGGGCGCTTGATAAGGGAAACTACGATGAGGTTATAAAAAGACTGGAAAGGAGAAGCTGTGGTTATTCGGACAAGGAGAGATACATAAACTTGGGAGCTGCGTATGCGGGAAAGGCTGGACTGGATCCCCTTGATATAGCAAGTGAAATGATAAACTCCGCGAGAACCGGGCAAGACGCCGAAAAGGTGGTTATGAAACTACTTTCCGATAAAGCAACGGGTACGGGGCTTTTTTACATGAGAAAATCAGCATCAAGCTATAAAAAGGCTATAAACAACAACTTTAATGTATGCCAACCCACCCTTGAAGATGAACTTACAAAAGATGCCTGTTTCTACGGCAGTGTTATAAGTTTTGCAGTGGTAGGGGCATCTTTTAACCTTCTTATTGAAAATGTGGGATTATGGGTGGATCCTTCAAAACTTGACTGTAATACGGATGTTAACAGGAATAACAATCTTGATACAGGGGATGCATCCGGATGTGCCATAAAGTATGCGGTTAACGGTACCACAAACTGCCAAAACGGTGTTGTTATAGACCAAGGAGGTATAAATCCAAATATTACAGTAAGAGGCTTCAACTTTGAATATGTGCCGGTTATTATAAATGCCAATGCTTCAAAATGTCCGGCTTATCCGGATAAAACCATCCATAAACTTCTCTATATAAAAGGTGACGGTACAAAGAGCCTTGTTGTTACGGACGGCTATTGCAGTCCTTCGGATACAACTAACAAATGTACGGAGAGTGAGGTTGATGGTCAAACATGCATACCGTGTCCCGTCTTCACCGAAGATCAAAACGGAAATATAACTCCTGCAACAGTTGAAAGTACAATTGCAAACACCATAAATGATGCATTGGAGATGGCAGTTGATCAGGAAACAAGAGATGCTATTAACGATTTCATAAACACAAACTGCGGACCTGATGGTTGTTCGGAAGCGGAAATAGGTAATTATCTGTATGGAGGTTAAAGATGTTAAAAATCTTTATCTTATTTCTATCCCTTACCGGTTTTGTTTTAGCGGTAGGATTTGAATATCCCTATCTTTACAGGGATTACAGGGCGCTGGGAATGGGAAATGTGTACAATGCGGTGGGCGGTTCCTTTTCCGCAGTATTTTACAACCCAGCTGGTCTGTCTAATCTCAAAGAGGAAGAAGGGTTCTATGTTAATCTCCTTCCCGTGACCCTCTCTGTCAGCACCAATGTATTCAGTGTAGCGGAAGACATAAGGAGGGCTCTTGAATCAAAAGATGATACAGTTATCTTTGATACCATAAAGAAGTACAGGGGAGAGGTGATTCACGGGTATGCATCCCTTTTACCCTCGGTTGCCATTAAAAAAGGAAAGGTAGGTTTCGGAGCTGGTCTTTTAATAGGCGCAAGTATAAATGGTATCCTACATCACGGTGGAGGTACAGAGGGACTTTATGAGGTTCAAAATATCGCCTACGGCGGTCCCCTTATTGGACTTTCTTATGATAGAAACAGATGGTCCTTCGGCGGTTCAATAAAGTATCTTTATGCGGGCGGTATTAACGATACATTCAGGATAAGCGAGGTTACCGCACCGGATTTTGATCCCGCAAACTACGTTAAGTACGGTTCCGACTTTTCCTTAGATTTGGGTTTGATTTACAGGTTTAAAAGGAAGGAGGAGTATAATCCGCGCATAGGTTTTTCGCTTATGAACATAACCGATATACGCGTACCGGGTGTTATAACCATACCTATGACAGCTAATGTCGGTTTTGCAATAAACTCACACAATAAGCTATGGGTATTCAGGGAATGGACCGTAGGAGTTGATTATGTTGATTTATTTATGGCGTACAGGGATAAGGATATTTTTAAGAGGATAAGAGTAGGAGCTGAGGGCAAGATCCTATCTGGCAGTAAGGGTTATATAACAGTCAGAGGTGGGATATACGGCGGTCAGCTTACCGCGGGTGTTGAATTTAATTTTCTCGTATTCACCCTTGCTTACACAACATACGCTGAGGAAATGGGAGGTACCGCCTTCCAATTCGGAAGCAGGAGACACCTGGTGTATCTAAACGTGGGCTGGTGAATGTAAACCTCTGGAAGGAGAGGTTCACCAGCTTTGCCTCGGGGTTTTTCCCCTTGAGGTATTCATAAAATCTGATAAGCTCGCTCCTATCAAAGTCCGTAAGATCGTCGGTGTAATCCGTTTTGCCCCGTATCTTGGAAAGTTCCCAAATATAAATATCTATCAACCGGTCCATCGGTCAGGTTTCATGTTCAACTGCGGGACATTTTTTTCCTTTCCTCTTCTACGGATGAACTAATGGTCCGGAACAAATAGATAAGAGAAGCACCCATAACAAGTATGCCCGCAACCGCTATGACATCCTTAAAGTCCATTTCCTTCCTCCATCTTTTTAATAATATCCATGATAGAAAAATGCAAGCGCAAAATAGCTCCGAGCAGAACCAAGGAAACGATTAAACCTACAACGAAGAGAAAGATCTTTAATCCTTCCAAACCGCTGATAACCAGCCCGGCAAGACCTCCGATCAGAGCAAAGAATCCCGT
>JALWWX010000199.1 GCA_027078675.1 Aquificales bacterium
CCATCCTCACAACTATGGGAATATCAGTCTTGACATTCCTCACCGCCTCTATGAGACCCTGCGCCAACCTGTCACACCTTAAAATACCTCCGAATATGTTAACAAATACAGCCTTCACATCCTTATCCGCTGTCAGTATCCTGAAGGCGTTGGATATTTGCTCAACATTCGCCCCACCGCCCACATCAAGGAAGTTTGCGGGTTCTCCGCCCGCAAGCTTAATTATATCCATGGTTGTCATAGCAAGACCCGCCCCGTTAACCATACATCCCACATTTCCCTTAAGTTTTATGTAATTAAGACCGTACTTGTTAGCCTCAACCTCCAGAGGATCAAGCTGACTCTTATCTTCAATCTCCTCCATATCCTTGTGTCTGAAAAGGGCATTGTCATCCACATCTATCTTCGCATCAAGAAGCACTATACTGCCGTTTTTATCCGTAACAAGGGGATTTATCTCCATAAGAGAAGCATCAAGCTCCTCATATATCCTGTAAAGTTTCATCCCTATGTTGACAAACTCTTTAACAGGCAAACCTATATTAAAGGCTACCCTCCTCAATTGGTAAGGCATAAGTCCAACCACAGGATCAATAACCTCAGTGATTATGGCGGTAGGATCCTCCTTCGCCACCTCTTCAATCTCCATGCCTCCCGATGCGGACGCTATAAGAACATGTCTCTCTGAAGATCTGTCAAGGGTTATTCCAAGGTAGTACTCCTTATCTATGGCGGTAGCCTTCTCTATCCATACCCTGTTAACGGGTTTACCCTCGGGACACTGAAAGGTTTTAAGAACGGTGCCGAGCATACTCTCAACCGCTTCTTTAAGTTCCTCCATATCCTTTACTATCTTTACACCTCCTGCCTTTCCCCTTCCTCCACAGTGAACCTGTGCCTTGACCACGAGGGGAAACTCTCCGAGCTCCTCCGCTACTTCAACAGCTTCTTTGAGAGAAAAGGCAACCTTACCCTCAGGTACTGGAAGTCCGTATTTTGCAAGAATTTCTTTTGCCTGATGTTCATGAAGCTTCATGAGTAACCCCCCATCAAAAATTAACAAGTTAATTTTACCAAAAGAGTAAAATTCTAAGTAAGGGATGAAAAATAAAGTCATCCTCATAACAGGATCAAGCGTGGGAATAGGAAGATACACCGCGTACAGATTTTCAAAGGAGGGAGCAAGAATAATAATCACCTACAACAGGGGTGAGAGAGAAGCACATGAAACAGCACGGGAGTGCAAAAGATTGGGAGCGGGCGGAGTATCGGTATTACACCTTGATATAAGGGATAATGAAAGTATAAAGAACCTTGTTGAAAATATTAAAAAGGAATACGGTTATATAGACATCCTTATAAACAATGCTGGGGTTGTTGTATGGAAACCCTTGAAGGAGCAATCCTTTGAGGACATAGAAGATCAAATGAGGGTTAATCTTGAAGGGTTGATAAAATTAACAAAACTCATGCTTCCTTTTGTAAGGGAGACAATAATAAACATAGGAAGCGGGGCGGGAAAGGTAGGTTTTGAAAGTTTGACTGTTTACTGTGCGACCAAGTTCGGGCTAAGAGGATTTACCCAAGCTTTGGCACAAGAAATTCCTTCCCTCAAGATATATTGCGTAAACCCGGGTATGACCGCCACAAGGATGACAAACTTTCAAGGTGTCCATCCCGAAAGGGTAGCTGAAATAATCTTCAATACCGCAAAGGGTGTATATAAAAAGCCGTCGGGCAGTGATATAGATGTTTGGGAATACTTATGAATTTTGAACAGCTGGCAAGCATATTAAAACAAGATGAAGATTTCTTTATAAATTATAAAGATACATTCAGAGAAGAATTTATAAAAAACGTAAAGGATGAAAAAAATCCCCTTCTCAGTGTAAAAAGTCTTCAGCCTCTTGTTGATAAACTTTATATAATACTTTTTTCTTTCAAAAAAAATCCCTTGAAAGAGCTTTATAACCTTACTTATGAGTTGGCTCATCACGAAATAGACTTTAAAAAGCCCATTACAAAACCTTTGCTTAAGATAATAAGGGATTATATAGATTCGGTTTCAGAGAAAGATCAGGACTACAAACGTGTTAAAACTCTTATAAGTTTAATAGACCTCTATTTTGAAACGATAGAAAATGCTTATTATAAGTATATAAATGAGCTTAGAAATGAGGTCAAATCCCCAAGCAAGTCAGCATTAGAAGGAGAAAAAGATGTGATTTTTAAATTATTAAAGAAACTTTTTGAAAAATGGAATAGAAATATTATAATGCTTACCTTCTATAAAGAAATGCCTGTGGCATGTAAATCAGAGATAAGTGAAATAGTGGATAAATTATTAAAAGTCAAAACAATTCATATAAAAGCTTTTAGCGTAGGTGATGAGGTATATATAAAACACAGTAACATACCAGAAACTATAGCTTGTAAGATAACAAATATTAATGTAATTGAGGGATTAGTTGAATTAGAAGTAAAAGGTTTTATTGAACTCCCGCAAGACAAAAGGCAACATGTAAGAGTTGAACCAGAAAAGCCCACCAAGATAGAGATATGTAAAGGAGAATGGAAGATAGAAGGAACAATAGCGGACATATCAGTAGGAGGTGTAGGAGTGTTTATTAAGAATATAGGTGAACTTAAAACAAATGATAACGTAACAGTATCCTTTGAACTTCCAAAGGGTAAAATAACAGCGGAAGGCGAAGTAAGATATGTCACCTCAGCGGAAAACACCTTCAGAATAGGAATAAAATTGAATCTTGATATTCACCAAGAGGAAAAGGTAAACGATTACATAATGGACAGGCAACTCACAATTTTAAAGGAACTAAAGGACTGAACAAGAACACGGTAAAATATTCACATAAATTCACATATAAATTACAAAAATTTAAATACCGATCTTATATTAAAAGTATCGGGGAGTAGCACCCAGTCCCACCTCCTTTGGGGTAAGGGGAGGAGGGGAGGGGGTCATGAAATAATGCGCAAATAACTTTTATATCTTTCAGCAGAAATCTCCCCTTTACTAACAGCTTCTTTTACAGCACATCCTTCCTCTTTTACATGTAAACAATCTTTAAATTTGCAAACGTAGTTACGGAATTCCCTGAAGTAATCTTTTACATTCTCCCTGTCAATAAATTTCAATGCATCAACCTTTGAAAAACCCGGAGTATCTGCAACAAACACACCCCCTTCAAGCATTAATAGGCTTACACCTGTTGTAGTATGCTTGCCCCTACCAGTTTTTCTGCTCACCTCTCCCTTTTTCAGATCAACACCGCTTATAGCGGATATTAGTGAACTTTTGCCCGTACCCGAAGGTCCCGCAAAAACATATATACCAGGCTCAAATATATTGGAGAATTCCTCCAAACCCTCCCCTGTTATAACACTAACAGCCAAGACCTTGTAACCTACATTTTCATATATATTACTCCATCTTTTTAATTCTTCTTTACCTTCCTTATCCAAAAGATCAACCTTATTAAAAACAATATATATACCTACCCCCTCCTTCTCGTATACAACCAACAGGTTGTCAAGCATGAAATTGTTAAACTCTGGCTCCCTCAATGTTGAGACTATAATCACACAATCAACGTTTGCAACAGGAGGCCTTATAAGTAGATTTTTTCTTTCCTTAATATCCTCAATGACAAATATACCATCACCCTCAGTATAACCGGATACTATATCTCCCGCATATATCCTTTCAGATGTCCTTACTTTACCCCTCGGTATCCCCCTTAAAACTTTACCTTCCAAAAGCACATCTATCCTTTGAGCCTCCCTTTTTACCACAACACCTTCTAACACCACCATCTATTCAAAATAATTCTACAAGGATTGTGTTATAATAAACAGCACATTTCGGGAGCAGGAAATGGATGTAGGCGTTATCCCAAACATTACACTTTTTATTCAAGGTATCCTATTCCTAATTTTTGTGGGACTGGTGTCCATCATTTTTGTAAGACCCTATACACTTGCCATGGAGGAAAGAGAAAACATAATAAGGGATAACTATAATAGAGCGGAAAGGCTTAGAAGGGAAGCGGAAGAGATAAACAGGGAAATAGCAAAGATAATGGAAGAAACAAGAAAAGAAGTAAGTAAGGTGTATGAAGAAGCAAAAAAGGAAGCAAGCAGGATAAGGGAAGAAATCATTTCAAAGGCGGAAGAGGAGGCAAATAAAGAATTAACGGAGAAAGTCAAACTGATTAAAAAATCCCTTGAAGAAGAAAAAGAAAAAATGGAAAAGGTTATAAAAGATATAGCGGATGAGATAGTCAAAAAGATTATGGGAGAGGTTGCATGAGTTTTATTTTAGTGCTTTTAATATCTTTTGGTCTTTCTTACGGTGCGGAGGAGCATACAAACCATACGTTGGAAATTTTCTGGAAAGGTTTCAATATAGCCCTTTTCCTTGCTATAGTTTTCTTTTTCAGCAGGAAACCCGTAAGTGAAGCTTTCAATAACTTTTGGAAATCTCTGACGGAAAAGCTTGATGAATCTCACAAAGAGGTAGAGGAAGCACGCAAAGATCTTGAAAGAGCAAAGAAAGAGCTTGAAGAGGCAAAGATCAAGAAAAACGAATCAATTAAGCTTGCAGAGATCTCCGCAAAAGAAGAAATTGAAAAAGCAAGGATAGAATCGGAAGAAATTGCCAACAGATTAAGGGAAAAGACAAAGGAAGCCATAAATATAGAGTTAAAGAAGGCTAAAGAAGAACTTGCGCTTTACGGAATAAAAAAAGCTACAGAGATAGCGGAAAACACCCTTAAAGAATTATTCGGTGATAAAAATATACAGAAAAAGTATATTGAAAGGAGTATAAAAGCCCTTAAGGGGGAAAATAAGTAATGAAAAGGAATATTGAACTTGCAAGGAAGATCACAAGACTAATAACGGGTAAACTGCCTAAGGATAAAGATGCATTTATTAACGCACAATCCTTTTTTAATTTAATATCATCCCTTTACAAGAAAAACAAAGAATTCAGAAATTTTATGGTCAACCCTTCTATCCCGGCTGATAGAAAAGTTGCTTTTATGGAAGCGCTTATTAATAAAAGCGGACTACCGAAAGATATAAAAGGAATATTTGAATACATAATATCCATCAATGCCTTCTCAGTAATTCCGGATGTAAGCAGAATGCTGGAACATGAAACGGAAAAGATAATGAAACTTTCTCACGGAAAGCTCATAATAGGTCACAAGGTTGACAAGAAAACCATATCAAAGCTTAGTAAGATAGTTGAAGAGAAGATAGGAAGAAAGATAGACCTTGAAGTTGAAGAAAATCCGGATATAATAGGTGGATTCATACTAAAAACTCACGGATTTATAATAGACGCCTCAGTCAAGAGACAATTGGAAAAGCTAATTGCTGTGAAGGGAGGTTAACCGAATGGAAAAGACCCTTATTATTATCAAACCTGATGCGGTGGAAAAAGGGGCGACCGGTAAAATAATAGACAGGTTTATTGAGGAAGGGTTCAAAATCGTAGGATTGAAGATGTTTAAGTTCACAAAGGATCAGGCCAGGAAGTTTTATATTGTTCACAAGGATAGACCTTTTTATGAAGAGCTTGTTGAATTTATGACATCAGGTCCTGTTGTTGCTTGTGTACTTGAAGGGGAAAGGGCTATAAGCAGGGTAAGGGAAATTATAGGTCCTACGGACAGCGAAGAGGCAAGGAAAACCGCTCCAAACTCAATTAGAGCACTCTACGGTACTGATAAGGGTAAGAATGCCATACACGCCTCAGATTCCGAAGAATCCGCAAATTACGAAATACACTTTATATTCTCAAGTCTTGAACTTGTTGAATAGTTCAATATCCTGCTGTTCGTTTATGTTTAAAAAATGTTTTGAATTTTTACCCTCTATAATTTTCCCATTAACACACTTTAAAAATTTCCTAATACTCCTTCCACCTTTCTTTATAAATCTGTAAAGGTCTAAGGTTAAACAATAACTGTATATACCGGGGAATGGATATACCGCACCGTTTATTTTAAACAAGGTGTAATTAAAAGAATGTTCTTTGAATAATAAATTCACAGTTGAATCATCTACAAAGGGCATATCCCCACTAAGCACAATGATATCTTCACCGTTTGATTTAAGAAGTGCGGTAAATAAACCTATTATGGAAGCCCTCTCCTCAAAAACGTCTAATAAAATACCGTCACAGTTAACATCCCTGTAAGGGCCTTTTTCTTTAGCAACAAGATAAACATTCCTGCTGAAAGGACGGGCGTTTTCAACCACTATATCAATTAGTCTTTTACCGTTAAGTACATATAAAAGTTTGTTGCTCCCAAATCTTCTACTTAAACCGCCCGCTAAGATAAATGTATTAAGCATAAGTTACTCCTTGGGTAAATAAACAAATGTACCTGGAGGTATAAAATCGCCCTTTATGTGAGGATTTAAATCCCTGAACAGTCCTTCATCAATATTGAACTCAGTAATCACATCCTCTACGGTTACCATCTTGTCAAATTCTGTGCTTTGAACACCCTCGGTATAATCCTCAGATACATTTATACCGTATCTCTCCGCATCCCTTGCTATAAGAAGAATGGCAAAGAAGGCAGGTACATATCTCCTTGTTTGTGGAGGCAAATTTTTCTTTTTTTCCCAAAAACTCTTACCTTTTGTTCTTCTCCTTACGCAACCCTCACCACAGTTGTAGGCTGCCAATGCAAGCTCCCAATTGCCAAATTCTTCGTAAAGATCCTTTAAATACCTTGCCGCAGCATGAGTAGATTTAATAACATCTTTCCTCTCATCCACAAATTTGTTAATCTTCAAACCATATTTTTTAGCGGTTGAAGGCATAAACTGCCATAAACCTACCGCACCGGAGGGAGACCTCGCAAAGGGGTTAAATCCACTTTCAATAACAGGCAGATAAGCAAGCTCTTCAGGTAATCCGTACTCCTTCAGTATAGGTTTTATAACTGGTATATATAACTTGGCTCTTTCAAAAACATCCCTTAAATACCTCTTATTCTTTAAATAAGCCTCCAAAAATTTCTTTATCTCTTTTCTATCTGGAACCCTGATGCCTAAATGTTTAGCTTCCTTTACAATAAACTTCTCTTCTTCCGGTGTAAAGTAAAAACTTCCCTCTTTAACAATGTATATATCATTACTGCTCTTAGGTAGTACAGCTTGTCTCACAGCTGGTGTACATCCTGCAAAGAAAATAAGAAGGGCAGAGAAAACAACCCTCATCAAAGCCTTGCTTCTTTTATCGGTTTTTTCTTCCAGTAATTGATACTGGAGGAGACCTCATAAAAAGCCCTCTGTAGCTCAATTATCTGTTTTATCCCTGCAAGGGCTACCGAAAGCATGGCATCAAACTGATCTTTTGAAAAGGTATTTTCTTCTCCCATTGTATGAATTTCCGCAAGCTTTCCAGAACCTGTTGCAACTACATTCATATCAACCTGAGCGGATGAGTCCTCCTCAAAATCAAGATCAAGCAGTATATCATTATTTACTATACCAACACTTACCGCTGCAACAAAGTCTTTTAAGGGAACCTGGGAAATTAAACCCTCCTCATATATCTTTATAAGAGCATCCGCCATAGCCACAAAGGCACCCGTTATAGAAGCGGTCCTTGTACCACCATCAGCCTGTATAACATCACAATCAATCCATATAGTCCTTTCACCTATCTTAGTAAGATCAACCACGCTCCTCATAGCCCTCCCTATCATTCGTTGTATCTCATGAGTTCTCCCGCTAATTTTACCCTGTACGGACTCCCTTAGATTTCTCGTTGCGGTCGCCCTCGGTAGCATTGAGTACTCCGCGGTAATCCAACCCTGATTTTTACCCTTCAAAAAGGGAGGAACCGTGTCCGTAATGGAAGCTGTGCATATCACCTTAGTATTTCCACACTCAATTAGACAAGAACCTTCCGGATAAAGAAGATAATCCCTTATTATCCTTATCTGTCTTAATTCCCTTTTGCCTCTGCCTTTTCTCATTTCTGTCTATTTTACAAAAAAGGGAAGGATTATAATAGCTCATAGTATAAGGAAAACAAAGTTGACGGAAACGGGCATCCTCTTGGCGGTTCTATCAGCCTTCTTTTGGTCAACAAATGATATTTTTAACAAAAAAAGTATTCTAAAAGGTTATGATGAAAACTTCATTCTATGGATAAGATTCCCACTTTGCGCTATACTTACCCTTCCATTGGGTATATCACTATGGGACCCTTCCAAAGAACTTATTATAAGCACCCTCTTTTGGCTACCTCTGGAGATAGCAGGATCCATCTTTTTTATAAAGGCTTTAAAATTCTCTCCCCTATCCGAAGCTGTACCGTTCCTCTCCTTCATACCCATTTTTTCCGCACTTGGGGGTTTCTTTCTGCTTGGTGAAACCATTGATAGCAAAGGAATCTCTGGCATCCTGATGATTATATCAGGCTCTTTCATAATAACTGGGGGTTCACTTAAAACTTTAATTTCACCAGACAGAGGCATACTGTACATGATCTTATCCGCCTTCTGTTACGGCATAAATGTAGCTGTAGGAAAATATGCAATAGTTCACAGTAATCCTTTCTTTTTCACATGGTATTATTGCGTAGTCATGTCCGTGGGGTTATTGCCCTTCGTAAGAAAAAAGGAACTTATGAAGGCAAGCAATTACAACTCAAAATATATAGTACCCATAGGCGTACTCTTTTCATTGGGGGGCTTGTCATACAATCTTGCTTTGACCTTCGCACCGTCCTCTTATGTAGCTTCAGCGGAAAGGATTTCTATGATATTCGGTGTTATATACGGGAAAATATTTTTTAAGGAGAGGATAAGAAGAGCTTTTCCCGCAACTATACTGATGGTTATAGGAGTATTCTTATTAACACTATAAGGTATATTTACCTTAATTAACCATTATAATAGCAGAATATATAAAAGAAGAAAGAATCATGAAAAGAGTGTTTATTGTTTTTACACTTTTTATAGCTGTATCGTGTAGTTCAATAGGCAATAAAAACATAAGAACAGAACTGAGCTTATGCGCCTTCAGGTTAAATGAAGGTTATAATCCCCTTAAGGAAGCAAGCAAAAAATTTCTATCATTTTATGATGAAAAAGGAAATATTTATTTTATAGATCCAAAGAATCCGTCAAATGTCCTACTTAAAGATAGCAACATAACATTTTCACCATTAGGTCCCCGCACTGTTGTAAGCGGAATATACGATAACACCACGGGCAAGATAACGGATTTTGACTCAAGGTATCTTATATATCTTAAGAATAAATCCATTTATAAACTGAGCCTTTTAAAATCGGATACTTATCCACCTTTAAAGGTTTCCTCCGAAAACGGAACAGCTGTCATATGCGATGATACCGTTATTCCAGATTATGAAAATCCCGAAAGATCTATTTATATCTTTTACTCTTCCCCAGATCAAAATTGCTGGGACAATAATGATGTACTTAAGCTTATAAGACTTGACATGGGTGAAATAGATAACCCAATATCCATAAATGACAAAATTCCTTTGGGTGTGTTCAGGGACAGCCAGACTCTCGGTATAAGAAAGCTAATCATGTTAAAACAAAAAAACAATAACCTTTACGATCTTGAAAGCTGTGCGGTAGATATAAACGGTTTAACATGTTCATCAATACTTCCAGCAGAGTTCGCATCTACACAGGGGATAGCCACAGCAAGTGTAATAGCAAATTATATATATAATGGCCAATTCTACACAGCTATAGTTATTGAAAGAAAACTCTATATATATGACGGTAATAACATGATAAAACCGTCAAGCACATGTGAACTACCCTCATCAAATATAAAGGTCGCCCAAGATGATACATCAATATACATAGGTGCAGGTACAAAAATAATAAAATTTAACTATTCAGATTTAACATGTTATATTTTGCCAAAAGAGGAAGATAAAACTATAAACCAGTTAAATGTGACTGGTAATAAAATTGTTTACAGGGAAGGAAACCGGTTAAAGGCAATACGTAAAGATGGTAGCTCCGAGACTCTTCTACTTAGTACGATTGATACACTATGGATTGTAGGAACATCTGGCAATCTTATTTTTTACAATATATACGGAGGTAAAGGCTACAGGGCGGGATATATAAAGGACGATGGATCCGTATCTAAGGAATTTCAGGGTGCGTATTGGGGAGGTGTACTGTTTTATAAAGAGTCTCTACCCCACAAAAGGATAAAACACAGCATGTTACTTGTTTCCGCAAAAGGGTGTCCGCCTGAAACAAAACACCTCGGCACCCTAAACAAGATTTATAGGAGTCTATATATAAAAAACCCCACGGAGGGTTACTTCTTAGGAAAAGCATACTATAACTCGGTAACAGGCGACATAGTTATGTTCAGATCAGATAAAGAGAACTCCTTGGTAAATATAACAGATACCCTTGAAATAAACGAGTATATTCCCCGCTAATGTGTCTTGTTTATAATATCCGTTAAGGAGGGTTAGAAGATGGCGAAGGAAGAAAAAGAGCATAAGGAAACACAAAAGGAAGAAGTTGATCTCCGCAAGGAAATTGAAAGACTGGAAAGGGAACTTAAAGAGTTAAAGGAAAAGCTTGGGGTTGAAGGTGAAGAGGAAAAGCTCTCAATAGAGCAAACCGTTGAAAAGGCTAAAGAGATAACAGCAAAGCTTATGGACATGGTTCAGGGACTTGTAAAACTCACATCCTCCGCGGCAGTGGGAGCAATTGAGGGAGCGAAAAAAGAACTTGAACGCCTAAAGAAGGAAGAGGAAGAAAAGGAGAAGGAAGGAAAGAAAAAGGATTAACCTCCTGATCTCCAAATCTTCAGGATTACCGTAACAAAGAAAATAAGGGTTAAGGTTGATACAAAGTATATTAAAAATTCCTCTTTTACCAGCTCTGGTCTGTAGGCGGATATAATAAGGGAAGAAGCTATCATAAAGCCGAGGGTAAGTATGCTTATAGATAGTCTGTTCAAATCCCTTCTGAGATCCTCTATAAACCTCGTTTCCCCTTCATATTTTATGGACATCTCCAGTTTACCTGTTTCTATCCTTTTCATCATTCTCCTTAATCTTTCAACACTCTCTATAAGTGACTTTATAAGCAAGAACATGTTCCTCTCTACCTCGTCCTTTATAAATGACGGGGATATAACCAATCTCCTGTACCTATCAACATATGGTCCCATAACATCAATAACCCTGAAGTCCGGATCCAATTTACTACCGAGTCCCTCCGCCATTGCTATGGTTTTCATAAGTAAGAATAGATCTGAAGGCAGTTTTATATTGTATTTATAGGATAATCTGAAGATCTCATTTATAACCTCGGATATCCTTACCTCCTTTATGGAAAGGCTTGTATAGTAGGAAAAAAGTATTTCCAACTCCTTTTTTAATAAATACTCCTTACTGGTAAAACCCACAACGCCGAGATCAAGCAGGGCATCCATCATAAGAGAGCTGTCCCTTTTAACCACGCCGTTTATAAGCTGTAGAAGGTTAAGACGGGTAACCTTATCTATGATACCCACCATACCGAAATCCAGAAGGGCTATACTTCCGTCTTCCCTCACAAAAAAGTTTCCAGGATGGGGATCTCCGTGGAAAAAACCGTCCCTGAAAATCATTCTCATAAATATGTCCACACCTTTTCTTGCAATACTCCTTAGGGAGTACCCCCTCCTCTTAAGTTCCTCAATATCATCTATCTTTATACCCTCAACATACTCCATGGTCAAAACCTTTCTTGTTGTGAATTCCCAGTAAATCTGTGGTACATAAACATCTCCGTCTTCTTTGAAATTCTCCCTGAAGGTTTCCGCATTCCTCGCCTCCCTTATATAATCAAGCTCGCCTCTTATTATGTAAGAAAATTCATCGTAAAAGGAAGCAATATCTATTTGCCTTGCAATCTCCACACGCCCTGAAACCTGTTCAACTATCTCCCCTATTATCTCAAGATCCTCCCTTATTTGTTTCTCAACACCCGGTTTCTGCACCTTAACCGCAACCTTTCTGCCATCCTTCAAAACAGCCTTATGAACCTGACCTATGGATGCGGAAGCTATAGGAGTTTCTTCAAACTCCAAAAAAATGTTCTCAAGTCTTTCCCCCAATTCATTCTCAATCTGGCCCCTTATCTCACTGAAAGGACAGGGTGGTATCTTGTCCTGTAATTTTGACAGCTCTTGAATGTATTCCTCGGGCAACAGATCCGGTCTCGTGCTTAAAATCTGACCGAGCTTTATAAATGTGGCTCCGAGCTCCTCAAAGGCCATTCTCAGATGCTCCGCAGCGGAATACGGTTCCTTTCTACGCGGATGTCCCATAATACCCCAATGGAAGGGTACAAGCTTACTAAGGCCCAGCTGTATTACAAGAATACCAAATCCGTGTTTTGCAAGCGTTTTAGCTATGTACGCCTTTCTTCTGAGATTTTTCGGCCTCTGCATATATATCCACCACCCTTTTACATGCTTCCTTTATATCCATAATATCAAGGTCTAATTCATACCACCCCTGTCTTCTGAACCATCTTATCTGCCTCTTGGCTTGATCACAGGTATTTTTGATAGCCTCTTTTATACTCTCTTCAAGGCTTCTTTCCCCTTTTAAATAGGGTATAAACTCCTTATATCCTATAGCCTGCAGGGTGGTCATAGACATCCCTCTTGCCCACAATTCCTTTATCTCTTCAATTAATCCCTTCTTTATCATACCCAGCAGTCTGTTCTCTATCCTTGACTTCAAACTTTCCCAACTCCTTTTAATGTAAAAGCCCACATATCTGAAGCGTGGTCCTCTCCATTCATGAAAGGAAGAAAAAGGTCTTCCCGAATTTATGAAAACTTCCAAAGCTCTTACTATTCTTCTTGTATCCTTCGGATGTATCTTCTTAGCATAAGAGGGATCAATGGCTAAGAGTTTCCGCCATAAAAACTCAGAACCTTTTCTTTTTACGATCTCATACAATCTATTCCTCAGCTTCCAATCGGGTTCGGGCGTCTCCGCAAGTCCGTACAGAAACACCTGTATATAAAGGTATGTACCGCCGACAAGCATGGGAACCTTGCCCTTATTAACTATCTCCTGATAGGCCTCATAAGCCATCT
>JALWWX010000200.1 GCA_027078675.1 Aquificales bacterium
GAGCGATAGTACCGGGAGGTCAAGGAGGGACGATCTTTAACAGGATAGTTAATTGGCTTGTGAGCAATGCACCGCCTGGTTGTTGTGGTTATATACCTGTAAGCAAGCCTGAACTTATAGCGCAGGCAGCGTGTGGGACATGTCATGGGATAGTGATAGGGAGTGCTACTAATAACAAGAGGCTAACGAGGGGAATGTCATTGTATGTGGGAATAGTATATGGATGGGATGCCATGCCTTTGGGTAAGGACATAGTACATTGGACGAAGACAGTGAACAGGATGATACAAAGGAGGATAGTGACAGGGGGAAGCATACCGGATGCACAGCAGAGGGAGGCTATGATCAACTGGTTTGTGCAAGAGGCTAATCCGTCAGTTTACAGCGATCCTGGGACGCAGGGGTTAAGGGATGGAAGGGAGCTTTATATGACCTATTGTCATAAGTGTCACGGACCTACCGCGGGTGGATCTTACATGGATCTAAGCAGACAATGGGTAACAAATCTTGGAGTTGGAGATCCTCCACTTGGTTCTAACACAACGGTAGGCCCGCCAACTTTGAGAGGACAGCCTTCCGGTATGATGCACTGGTGGCCTCCTTCAGCTGACTTTTCAATAATGCCCTTGTACTTATGGAACAACCCTTCCTACGGATTTCCTGATAGAAAGGTGCACACCAATGAATGGAGTCTTATAGCCAATTTCCTATCAAGCTTTGGAGGAACATGGAGAGGAATGATGGGTCCTGCAAACTATGGTCTTGATACGGATTATCTACCCCCTGAGGGGGATGGTGATGGTGATGGCACTATAGAATATGGCTGGGATTCAACGCCACCTTCTGCGCCCACTGGAGTGCAGGCTGTGGGTGGTAGTGGTAGTATAAGTGTTACATGGAATGCTAACAATAGTGAGAAGGACTTTATGGGTTATCTGGTATTTTATGCTCCTGTGACAAGTTGTAATCCTGATTGTTCAAGTTGTCAGTGGTGGAATAGGGCTAACATTGTAGTGAGTTCGTTGGATGGTTTAGAGTATCAGATGCCTGTATATGGTGGTAGTTATACTATAACTGGGTTGGATCCTGGTAATTACTGTGTGGCTGTTGCTTCAGTTGATTTTGCATGCTGGAGCCCGAGACCTGCAGTGATGGCTGTACCTTGTAACTTTGCGGAAACCACGGTAGGACCGGTACAGGTTGGTCAGTAGGGGGCTCTCAGCCCCTTACATATTTATATATGAAACCGAAAATTAAACCCCAAATAATCATTATAAATAGGGTGCCAACAATATTGAGAGGAAAGTTATCTATCTCATACTTCATTACAAATATATCATTGGGTCCCTTTATATTTGTATTGTCATGCAAATCTTCTGAATAAGTCAAACCTGTAAGAATTACACTGTCTCCTTCCTTGTGAAAGAATTTAAGCAGATCGTGTTTGCTTCCCCCTATTACTATTGAACGATTCATGTTCCGAAGATCTTTTGTAAACTCCGCTATAAAAATATCGTAGTTATTTTTATTCGTTTTGCTTTTTCTAAAATCCACAGTAACGGGAAAATCGTATGATGTTGTGGATCCCCCCACCAATATATATTCCTTATCTACAATGAAGTTGCTTATAGTATCGTCCCCGTAGCCTCCAATGTAAGTAAAACCTTTAAGCTTTGAGAGTAGAGGATCAAAAACCGCGAGCCATGCATCTGGATGTCGCATATCGGATATAAGCGGTTTATAAGAATCCTTCTTATAAGGCATATCCCATGAGCTTGTCTTACCACCAACATATATGTTTCCCTCATCATCAACCCTTATAAAACCCGCATTATCCGGTGCGGATCCTCCTATGTATGTAGAAGCAACAAGTTCCGAGAGATCTTTGTTAAGCTTTATCACTATACCGTCTATTATCCCTCCGAAGGTTTTATCAAAGCTTTTATCTCTTGTAGGAAAATCGTAGGACCAGGTAAGTCCAGATATATAAACATATCTGTCATCTATATACATCCCCAGCGGTGCATCACCGTCCTTACCGCCTACAAAGGTACTTGCTATTATCTCCTCAAGATCCTTATCAAACTTGGTAATGAATATATCTATACTGCCACCATTAAATGTTCTGTCATAGGCATTTTTAGTAATGGGAAAATCAGGTGAGGATGTTTCTCCAGCCACATACACATATCCTTCCTCATCAATAAATATGTCATAGGCAAATTCATAAAAACTGCCACCGAGCCTGAAGGATCTTACTATCTCACTTAGATCTCCTTTTATCTTCAGTACAAAAGCCTTGGAGTGTCTCGGTGTGTAAGAGCCGAACTGTCTTCCTTTGACCGGAAAATCCTTTGACATAGTCCAACCACATACATATATATTTCCTTCTTTGTCAATTGTCGCGGATCTGGGCCATTCCTCCGTTGAACCGCCTATTATGGCTACCCCTTTAATATTTTTTAAATCTTCGCTTAATCTTATGATGAGAATATCCCAGGAGACATTTTTACCCATTCTAAGGTGATAGTTAGTATTCCCTTCGGGAAAGTCTGGTGAAGAGGTATACCCGACTATGTAATAGTCTCCCTTTTCCGATTTAATCAGTTTTACTGGTTCTTCTACCCCAGATCCGCCTATATTACTGTAATAGACTACGGGGTCTATGTACAGTTTTTTACTTTTATCATATTCACTCACCTTAAATCCGTAAGTGTTTTTGTCTATTATACGGAAGCTGACATCAACCGGTATTTTTTTATTACCGATGAATTGGTATCCCTTTGGCTTTGAGAATACAACCTCTTCGCCTTGAGAGGTTTTTAAAACAAGACTTCCTTTTTCCAACCTTAGGGAAGTTATACCCTCCAATTGTATTTTTAATTCGTTAACATCCACATATTCATCTATAACAAATACCTTTTCAATACCGTTACCTCGTGTGATAATGTCAACTCTGTAGCCCTTTCCGGAAACTACAGATATTTTGGAAAATCCCCTGAGTTTTTGGGTTGTGTTGCCCTTGTAAATGAATACGGGGAATGCATCATCAGTAATATAGGTATAACAGGATCTGCATAATTTCTCGGAGAAATCCGGATATATAATGTAGCCCCTTTCTATCTTCACACTGTAAGGAATTCCTACAGATATGAAACCCTCTCCTTTTTTATAAAAGAAGGGTAATGATGCAAAGGCGACAATGTAGTTGAATAGCAGTAATAATAAGCAATGCTTCATCGCCCTCATTTTGTAACCTCTAAAATATTAACACAAACCGCCTATTATGTTAAAATAGAAAGCGGAGGTAGGGAAATGAAAAAAATCGTGTTCATGGGCGTGGCAGGTATCACACTTATGGGTATGGGTTTTTCTCATGCTTCAACAGATATAGTGGACAAATGCGGAAGTCCTAAGGAAGTTTTTACTAAGTACGCCTTGGACAAATGTTACGCGGAATACTTTAATGCAATTCTTGAAAATAAAAAGAAGGCTGCGGATGTGGAAAGAAGAATGAAGGCCCTTGAAGATAAGATGGCAAAACTTGATAGTAAGGTCAATGACATGGCTGGTAGACTTGATGCCCTTGAAGGCAAACTCAATGAGCTTGAGAATAAGATAAAGGAATCTATAGAACCTTCAATAAGGGTTGAAGCTACAGTTTATTTCGCCTTTGATAAATTTACTTTGTCTGAAAAGGCCAAACAGGTACTTGACGGTATTGTTGAACAACTCAAAGATAAAAACATTACTGAGATACTTATCATAGGGTTTGCTGATCCAAGAGGAACAAATAGATACAATTACAAATTATCAATGGAGAGGGCGCAAAGTGTTGCATCTTATTTGGTTAAAAAAGGTGTTGATATGAGCAGGATAAGGATGGCCTCCTATGGAGAAGAGCTTGCCAATATGATAGGTAAAACTTACAGGGAACAGAGGGCGGTAAAAGTATTGGGTCTTACCTATTAATGTCTCCGGAGGAACAACTTAAATTAATAAAGGAAGGAACTGTTGAGATAATAGAGGAAGGGGAGCTATTAGAAAAGTTAAAGAGGGGTAAACCCCTTAAAGTTAAGGCAGGGTTTGACCCTACCGCTCCCGATCTCCATCTTGGTCATACGGTACTTCTTCAAAAACTGAGGCAGTTTCAGAAGCTCGGTCACGAGGTTTACTTTATAATAGGCGACTTTACTGCCATGATAGGTGATCCCACGGGCAGAAGCGAAACGAGACCTCCTCTTTCAAGGGAAGAGGTGTTAAAGAATGCGGAAACCTATAAAGAGCAGGTCTTTAAAATCCTTGATCCAGAAAAGACAAATATAGTCTTTAACAGCCAATGGTTGGATAAGCTGGGTACTAAGGGTGTTATAGAATTATCAGCGAAATATACGGTTGCCCGTATGCTTGAAAGGGATGACTTCAGTAAAAGATATAAAGAGGGGATCCCCATACACATCCATGAATTTTTGTATCCCTTACTGCAAGGTTATGATTCGGTAGCAATTGAGGCGGATGTTGAGTTGGGCGGTACGGATCAGAAGTTCAACCTTCTCGTAGGAAGGGATATTCAAAGAGAATACGGACTTGAACCGCAGGTTTGTATAACCCTTCCCCTCCTTGTGGGAACTGACGGTGTAAAAAAGATGTCCAAATCTTACGGTAACTATATAGGTATAACCGAAGAACCCAAAACGATGTTCGGCAAGATAATGTCCATATCCGATGAGCTTATGTGGGAATACTATGCCTTATTGACGGATTATACGGAGAGTGATATTGAGAGCATGAAAAAAGATATGCATCCCATGGAAGCCAAAAAGAAACTTGCCCATTACTTGGTATCAAGGTTTCACTCCAAGGAAGAGGCGGATAAGGCAAGAGAGTTTTTTGAAAGGACCTTTTCAGAGAGACAATTTCCTTCCGATGCTCCCGAAGTAAAAATACCTGAAGAAGAAATCTCAGTCATTAATCTCCTTTTAAAGATAGGGGCTGTTTCTTCAAAAAATGAGGCAAGAAGGATAATACAGGGTGGAGGTCTTAAAATAAATGGTGAGAAGATTGAAGATCCTAAGGCTGTAATTAATATAGAAGGGGAGATGAGGGTACAGGTAGGTAAGAAAAGGTTTTATAAGATTGTAAAGTGTTGATGTGATAATATAGTATCTCCCATGGAAGAAACGAGGTTAAAAAAGATTGAGGAATTAAGATCCAAGGGTAAGGAGCCATATCCTTACAGATTCGGAAGGATTCCCGACATAGGCAGTGTAAGAAAAAAGTGGGAAAGGGATCCTGAAGGGGAAAGGGTAAGGATAAAGGCTAAGATTAAAAGGACATCCAGAACGGAGGAGGGTTATGTATCCCGTGTAACCGATGAGAGCGGTCTTGAAATTCTCGTGTTTTCCTCATGGGAACCAGAAAGGGATAAGGAGTATATCTTAGAAGGAAGTTTAATAAGGAAGGACGGAAAGCTCGCCCTATATGATGCTGTTGTTTCGGAAGGGGAGACTGTAAGTATAGCCAGTATAAAGGAAAAGTATGACTTTGATCCGAAGGACGAAAAGGTAAAGATAGCTGGTAGGCTGGTTACCCTAAGACAGATGGGTAAGGCTCTGTTTGGTCACATTCAAGATGTATGGGGCAGGATTCAGATATACCTCAGGAAGGATACGGTTGGTGAAGAAAGGTACAAAGAATTTACGGAAATAATTGATGTGGGTGACATCATAGGTGTTGAAGGTACACTGTTCAGGACAAATACGGGTGAGTTGACGGTGAATGTAACGGAGTTTGTTTTACTTTCAAAGTGTTTAAATCCCTTACCCGAGAAGTGGCACGGTATCAAGGATGTTGAGGTAAGATACAGGCAGAGATATCTTGATCTTATTGCAAATGAAGAGGTAAGAAGGATTTTTATAACAAGGAGTAAGATTATAAGTGCAATAAGGAAGTTCTTAGATGAAAGGGGCTTTGTGGAGGTAGAAACGCCCGTTTTACAACCCGTGGCTTCGGGTGCAACCGCTAAGCCTTTCGTAACCTATCATAACTATTTGGAATCAGAGCTTTACCTCAGAATAGCCCCCGAGCTGTATCTTAAAAGGCTTATAGTGGGAGGCTTTCCAAAGGTTTACGAGATAGGAAAAAACTTCAGAAATGAGGGTGTTGATACTACCCACAATCCCGAATTTACTATGCTTGAATTCTATGTTGCCTACTGGGACTACAAAGATCTTATGGAATTTACCGAAGAGCTTCTTTCCTTCCTTGCAAAGGAGATCCTGGGGAGCATGAAAATAACCTACCAAGGTAATGAGATTGATCTTACACCTCCTTACAGAAAGGTCTCCTACTTTGAAATACTTAAGGAGAAAACGGGTAAGGATAAGGAGTTCTTCCTTAAGAGGGAAAATGAATTGAGAAAATGGGCTAAGGAAGTGGGCCTTCAAAAGGTTGATGAAATGACCCACGCAAAAATTATTGACAAAATATTTGAACATTTTGTGGAAGGTGAGCTGATCCAACCCACCTTCATAACAGACTTCCCGAAAATTCTTTCTCCTTTGGCAAAAACTCACAGGAATGATGAGGATCTGGTTGAAAGGTTTGAATTATTCATAGGGGGCAAAGAGGTTGTTAATGCATATACGGAGCTTAACGATCCTGTAGAGCAAAGAGAGAGATTTTTGCAACAGTTAAAGGAAAAGGAAAGGGGTGATGAGGAAGCTATGGAGATGGATGAGGATTTCATCAAGGCTTTAGAATTCGGTATGCCTCCTACAGCAGGTGAAGGTATAGGTATAGACAGGCTTGTTATGATACTTACGGATACTCCTTCCATAAGGGAGGTTATACTGTTCCCTGCGATGAGAAAAATAAAGGATGAGGTTAATATTTGAACTGAGTAAAGAAGACTTCAAGGGCTACAAACTTCCAGACCTTGATGTTGAAAGGGTTGATATTGAAAACATTGTGGGTAAGGATTATGTAAGAAAAGAATTAAACATAAATGCGGTTCCTGAGAATGAGGTTGTAAGGCATTATACCAATCTTTCTCATAAAAACTATTCCGTTGATACAAACTTTTTCCCCCTTGGGTCGTGTACTATGAAGTACAATCCCCGCATCAATGAAGAGGTTGCAAGTATTAAAAGTCTTACCGATGTCCATCCTATGGCTCCCGAAGAATTTATCCAGGGTTCACTCAAACTTATGTTTATGTTGAAGGAGCTTTTAAAGGAGCTGGGAGGTTTTCATGATGTATGCCTTCATCCCGCTGCGGGTGCCCACGGTGAATTAACCGGCATACTCCTAATATACGCTTATCATAAAGACAGAGGTAATGTGAATAAGAAAAAGGTGCTTATACCCGATTCCGCCCATGGAACAAATCCTGCTACCGCAAGTATGGGGGGATTTAAGGTCGTTCCAGTAAAGAGTAATAAGAAAGGCCAAATTGATATGGACGATTTTTATAAAAAGCTTGACGATGATACCGCCTGTCTGATGATAACAAATCCCAATACCTTGGGTATATTTGAGGAGAATATAGTTGATATAGCTGAAGAACTCCACAAAAGGGATGCCCTACTTTACATGGACGGTGCGAACTTTAACGCCCTTATAGGCTTGTTTCAACCGGGAAAATGGGGTGTTGATGTTATGCATTTTAATCTTCACAAAACCTTTTCAACCCCCCACGGGGGCGGAGGACCAGGAAGCGGTCCCATAGGTGTCTCCGAGAGACTCTCACCGTACCTTCCGGTCCCATCCGTTGAATTTGACGGTGAGAAATACTACCTTGATTGGGATAGACCGAAGTCCGTAGGTAAGGTTATATCTTTTTACGGTCATTACGGTGTATTTATAAAGGCTCTTGCTTATATTCTTTACTACGGAAGGGATTTGGAGAAGGTAGCAAAGTACAGTGTATTAAACGCAAGACTGCTTAAACACATGCTCAAGGGTGTCTTTAAGGATCCCTATCCGGATTCTCCGTGTCTTCATGAATTCGTCCTATCCGCTGTTAATTTACTCAAGTATGATATAAGGGCAATTGATGTTGCCAAAAGGTTACTTGACTACGGTTTTTATGCCCCCACCGTATATTTCCCCCTTATAGTAAGGGAAGCCCTTATGATAGAGCCTACGGAGACAGAGACCCTTCAAACCATAAAATCCTTTGCGAAGGCTTTAAAGAATATAGTAAAGGAAGCAAGGGAAAATCCCGAAATAGTAAAGAATGCCCCTCATAAGACACCAGTAAGAAGGATAAAGGAAGCGGAAGCAAACAGGAATCTAAGGGTCACTTTTAAGGATTTATTTAACAAGGAGTAGGGGAATATCAAGGTTGTTTATTATGAAGGATGTGGTACTACCCATTATAAGTTCTTTAAATTCACCTTTTCCGAAGGCTCCCATTATAAGCAGGTCTATTGATTCTTCTTTGCATACATCTATTATCTCCTCTTCCGGCATACCTTCCCTGCCGTGAAATACGAATTTGAAATCAAGATTTTCAAGTAACTCCGTTTCTATATCTTCTATCTCTCTGCTTTCCTTTACATATATGTAGTGAACTTCCGCGTTGTAAACCTTCATGAAGAGTTTTGCATACTCATTTAACTTTTTTGATCCAACGCGCCCGTCGTAGGCGACCGCTATCCTTTCTATATTCCTGTGTTTGGCGGTGGTCATAAAAATAGGGAACTTGGACTTTTTCGCTATTATATATGATGTAGAACCGAGGAGAAAACCTTTTATATACTTCTCTCCCCTTTTTCCTATAAAGAGTATATCATCCCTGTCCGTTTGATCCAGAAGCTCCTTGTAGGGTACCCCCTCAAGTTTGACAACAGATACATTTACACCCTTCTCCCTTCCGTAATCAAGAAATTGATTAAGGACATCATCAGCCCTTTTGTTTAAAAACTCCCTTATCTTGGGTGTCATATCCTCATAGTAGGTAAAGCCGAGAAATCCGAGCAGATCCGTGATAAAGGTTTCATTTATAAGTCTTGAATCAATAACATACACGCCTATCACTGGTGCATTTATAAGTTTTGAAAGATCAAAGGCGTAGTCAACCGCATTCCAAGAGGAGAGGGAACCGTCAAGACCCACAATAATTCTCTTAAACATCCAGATTCCTTACCTCTTTTGCATATGTTTCTATAAATTCCCTCCTCGGCTCCACCGCTTCACCCATGAGTACAGAAAATATCCTGTCCGTCTCCGCAGCATCCTCAAGGGTAACCCTGATAAGCCTCCTTGTTTCTGGATTCATGGTAGTTTCCCAAAGTTGTTCAGGATTCATCTCACCGAGACCCTTGTATCTTTGAACCTCCATATTTTCCTTTACCATTTCCATGGCATCGTTATAAATCTCATCCAGTCTGTTTATAATTTTCTTCTTGCTTCCCATTTCTAATGTAACAGGTAGCTTAAGATTAAAGCCTTCTATCATCTGTTTATAAGAGAGTGATGATAGGAAGTCCGCATCAATTATAACCCTTCTGTCCACCTGCTCATCGGTAAATAATAATTCGTAGGCATCTTCAAGTTCATCGTATTTGGCTTCAACCTTATAGTCTTTAAGATCTTCCGAAAGTTTATTTACAATATCATTGACCTTTTCCTTATCCCTTAAATCTTCCTCCCTTACTTTAATTTTTAACAAGGCATTTATTATGTCCTCACCCTTCCTTCTTATTACCGCTTTGTAACTTTCCTCAAAGTGCTTTATATTTTTTAATAACTCAACCAATTCATCCCCCTTATATCGCTTCCCTTCCGCATCTACCAATATGCATGTCTCCTTTATCCTTTTTAGCAAGAGCTGTTCAAACTCTTTGTCATCCTTAACATAAAATTGTTGTTTTCCTATTTTCACCCTGTATAAGGGGGGTTGGGCTATATAGAGGTGACCCGCCTCTATGAGTGCAGGCATATATCTGTAAAAGAGGGTTAAAAGCAGTGTCCTTATATGGGAACCGTCAACATCCGCATCCGTCATGAGGACTATCTTGTCATATCTTAACTTTGAAAGATCTATATCATCCCCTATTCCGCATCCGAGAGCACTTATGATGGTTTTCACCTCTTCATTTGAAAGTACCTTATCCATTCTTGCCTTTTCAACATTTATTATTTTTCCCCTTAGCGGAAGAATTGCCTGATATCTTCTGTCCCTGCCCTGTTTTGCTGAACCTCCCGCACTTTCACCCTCAACTATGAAAAGTTCGCACTTGTGGGGATCCTTTTCGGAACAATCCGCAAGCTTACCGGGTAAAACGGAATCCTCAAGGGGCGACTTCCTTCTTACCAGCTCTTTTGCCTTCTTTGCCGCTTCCCTTGCCAGTGCTGACTCAATAGCCTTTTCAACTATAAGTCTTAATACTTCCCTGTTTTTCTCAAAAAACTTCATAAGGTGTTCATAGGTTATTGATTCAACTATGTTCTTAACATTTTGATTTCCAAGCTTTGTTTTGGTTTGTCCTTCAAACTGGGGATCGGGTACCTTACAGGCAACCACTCCAACCAATCCCTCCCTTATGTCTTCACCTGTAAAGGTTTGTTTGAGCTCCTTTGAAAGCTTTAAAGTTTGAGCACTTTTCATAACAGCCTTTGTAAGCCCGCTTCTGAATCCTGTTATATGGGTACCTCCTTCAATAGTCTTAATATTGTTTACAAAGCCCTCAAGTACTTCCTTGTATTCCTTCGTATAGTGAAAGGCTATATCAACTATAACCCCGTCCCTGTCCCCTTGAATTCTTATTATTCCGTCAAATAGTGGTTCTTTACCCGCTTCCAGAAATTTAACAAGCTCTTCAATACCCTTTTCAAACCTGTATGTGAGATTTTTTCCGGTTCTCTCGTCTATAAGTCTGAAGGTAACTTCCGGATTAAGGTAAGCGAGTTCCCTTATTCTCTTTTCTACAATATCAAACTTTATCTTCGTGGTTTCAAATATCTCCGCATCCGGCTTAAATCTTACCTTTGTTCCCCTTTTCGTTGTTTTCCCAACGATCCTTAGATCGTATAAGGGTTCTCCCCTTTTGTACTCCTGTTTGTATATCCTTCCGTCCCTGTAAACTTCCACTTCAAGCCATTCGGAAAGGGCATTTACCACCGAAGCTCCTACACCGTGAAGACCTCCTGAGTATCTATAAGCTTTTTTATCAAATTTCCCTCCTGCTCCCAGAAGTGTGAAAACCATTTCAACGGCGGGCTTTCCCGTTTCGGGATGTATATCTATGGGAATACCCCTTCCGTCATCCTCTACTGTAACCGAATTATCATCATGGATGATAACAGTAATGTTGCGGGCGAAACCCGCCATTGCCTCATCAACCGCATTGTCAAGTATTTCCCATATAAGATGATGCAGACCCCTCTCCCCTATATCACCTATGTACATAGAGGGTCTTAGACGGACATGTTCTAAGCCCGTTACGGCTTTGATAGCTTCCGCTGTGTATTGATTTTCCTTTGACATTTGCTGTTCTTAATTATTATACCACAATGTTTTGATTCAAAGGCTTAACCTTTGAGAAGAAGGATCAGGTGAAATTATAGCCTCAACAACGGAATCTTCCAATGCCTTAAATCCGTGAAGCTCCTCCGGTTCGTAATAAACAGAATCACCCGCCCTCAGGGTTTCATGGGTGTCTTCCTTACCTATGTAAAATACCAATGCCCCTTTAAGGACTGTAACAAATACACTTGATTTAGATTTGTGCGGTTTTACCTCCTTTCCTGTAGGTATATAGAATCTTACCACCCTTCCGTTGGGATGGTTATAAACAACCTCTGTGGTTACTGATTCTGAGTCAAACTTTTCTTCAAGCTTCTTTATTACCGCCATGTTCCTTCTCCTCTTTGATTGTAATTAAGGTTTTCAAAAAGGTAACCTTTATGTATAAAAGTATAATGAATAAATATAGAAGAAGGGATGGAAGGTTAAAATATATATCCGTAAGCACATAAAGGGGGTAGAGAAGAAGGGAGTATTTTACAAGTTTTGAAAATCCCTTTTCATCAACGAGATCGCTTATTGTAACTGTTGAGGTTTTACCTGCATAAAGCCAGTTCCAAACTATCCTCGGCAGTAGATGAAATATACCGCCGAATACTGTAAAAACTGCAAATCCGTAAACAAGAACATTTATATGAAGATTTATAAAAGTGTTTATATTATCGGGCTGAAAAGCCATGTGTGAGCCTAAGAGCATGCCTAAGGGTAAAAGTAAAAGGGCATAAAGGAAAATCTTAACAACGGGGGGTACATTTGCCAAACCTTTTCTCTTTCTTAAGGTTGTATAAATCAGCATCAAAAAGGATAGGGCTATACCTATTTCAAGAAGGGAAGCCATACCTATATACTTGTATTCAAGGGTGTAAAAGGCGAGTATAAAAAGGGGAGTTGAGATCTGTTTTATGTAAAAAAGAAGGGTAGCCTTTCTCAGGTTAACCGCCGTCATTGTTAGCATAGGTATCCACGCCAGCTCTACACCGTAAACCGCATTAAGTAAAACTCCTACCGTTGCGGTATGTACCGCTGTTTGAACATTAATAAGACCCAGACCGCTTAGGAGTAAAAGAAGTGATGACAAAAATAGATACATAAGGGAAGCACCAAGGAATTTCACCGTAGGGGGATGCCAGTTTTTTATGATGGGTAATAGGTGAGTCAAAAGGATAAGAACGGAAATAAAGAAGAAGAATGCTGATATTGTAATATGGGAAATATAAGAAAACAGGGAAAATAGGATAAGTCCTGTAAATACTAGGTATGAGATATAAGGGTGTTTCAGTTTTCCTCCTTGGGAATTAGGAATTATTTGGTACATTGCACCTACTATTACGGTACAGATGAATCCGTAAATAAGAAGGATAATGAATCTTTCATCAATTCCGTGCAAACTTTTATAAATAAGGGAATAAATCAAATTGAAAATACCCAAACCGAAAATAAAAGGGGAAACCTTGGATATATAAAACATATTCAGCTTACCTTCTCACCGAGTTCTCTCCTCAGCCACTTGAAGTGACCCGGGGCAAAGAAAAACTTTTTAGCCCAATACATCTTCAGTATAGCCATTTTAACCGCATCATTAAATATAAACCATACAAG
>JALWWX010000201.1 GCA_027078675.1 Aquificales bacterium
GAAAAAGTATATGAGGATATCGGAAGATGTGTGGGCAACATATAACATACTTAATCTGAAAGAAGATATTTCAAGATTGTCTCAACATTCAAAAAACAGGCTTTTCGCGGATATGAACATGTCCTTTGTTGACTCCGTTTTGGGAAACATTGAAGATATATTAAAAAGCCTTTATACAAAAGGCATTCAGGCAAAAAACGGCACCAACACACCCGATCAGCTTAAGGCTATAAGCGAATTCTTCTCCGATTCACTGAATCTTATACTTTCAAAAGCCAATGAGAAACTCGGCAACAATTATATATTCTCTGGGACGAAACTTGATACTGAACCCTTTGACGAAAATTTCAATTACAGAGGTTCAAACGAAAGCTTCAAGGTATGGATAGCGGAAAAACAACTGACAGATGTATTCCTGCCCGGTTCAGAAGTATTCAACATTAATTCCGTTATATCCTCCTCAACCTATTCAAGCTATCAGGATCCCCTCTCCTCCCTCGGATTTACAGGCTCGGGTACAATAACCATAACCTACAATGCAAATACATACAACATAAATTATACGGATGCGGATACCCTTGAAGATATAGTAAACAGGATAAATAACAATACAAACGGAGAGGTTAAAGCTTTTATCACAGAGAATGCGGATGGTACCTACTCAATAAGAATAACGGGAACGGATATAAAGGGAAGCCTTACCGTTACTGACAGCACGGGCGGTGCCTTTGGAAGCTTTGATCAGGAGAGTATATTTACGGTAATAAACAGGGTAAAAGAAAAGATGAGTAACGGATACTATCCCGATGACAGCGACATATTCGTTATGCAGAGGTCTTATGACCATATAGCCCTTAAGAGGTCCGAGGTGGGTTCAAGGCTTGCCTCGGTCAGATCGGAGGAGACAGCCCAAATAAATAAGGACCTTTCCCTCAGAAAGCAAAAATCGGATATTGAAGATGCGGACCTTTCTGAAAGTGTAACAGAATACACAAGATACAGGTTGGCTTACGAAGCCCTTATGAGGATAATAAATGATCAAAAGGAAATGACAATCCTTAAGTATATCTGATCAAAGCTATACAAAATAAAAAAGGAGAGTATTATTATTACTTCCATGCCCTTTGAAGATTACGATGTAGCTGTAATAGGTGGGGGACACGCAGGTATTGAGGCAAGCCTTGCATCCGCCCGTATGGGTGCAAAAACCGTAATGTTTATACTGAAAAAGGATACCATAGGTCAGATGTCGTGCAATCCTGCAATAGGTGGTATAGCAAAGGGAATAGTCGTAAGGGAGATTGATGCCCTCGGAGGTGAAATGGGAAAGGCTATAGACAATACGGGAATACAGTTTAAGATGTTAAACAGGAGAAAAGGAAAGGCGGTATGGTCACCGAGGGCGCAGGCGGATAAAAAGAGATACAAGGAATATATGAGAAAGGTCTGTGAGAATCAGGAAAACCTTGAAATAAAAGAAGAGGAAGTTGTGGATATATTGGTTGAAAAGGGAAGGGTAATAGGGGTAAAAACAGCGGAGGGAAATGAGTACAGGGTAAAATCGGTGGTGGTTACAACGGGAACTTTTCTTAACGGTGTTATATATATAGGGCATAAGACTATGAAGGGAGGAAGGGCGGGAGAACCCCCGTCGGAAAACTTATCAAACTTCTATAAAAGATATGGCTTCCCCTTAGTAAGATTTAAAACGGGAACCCCTGCAAGACTTGACAAACGAACCATTGACTTTTCTGGTCTTGAGATAGCCCCTGGTGACGATCCACCCCCAAAGTTTTCCTTCTGGACGGATCCTGTAGGAACCTATTGGTTTGAAGAGGGTAAAGAACAGGTACCTTGCTGGATAACCTATACGACGGAGAAGACCCATAAGATAGTAAGGGAGAATCTGGATAAAACCGCCCTTTACGGGGGATTGATAAAAGGTATAGGACCGAGATACTGTCCGTCCATTGAAGACAAGATAGTAAGATTTCCCGATAAGGACAAACATCTCATTTTCCTTGAACCGGAAGGCACAGATGTAATAGAGATATATCCCAACGGTTTGTCCACATCCCTTCCTGAAGATATCCAAATAGAGATGTACAGATCCATTCCGGGTCTTGAAAGGGTTGAAATACTTAAACCCGCATACGCCATAGAGTACGATGTGGTACCTCCAACGGAGCTTTATCCTACCCTTGAGACGAAGAAGATAAGGGGACTCTTTCATGCGGGTAACTTTAACGGAACCACGGGTTACGAAGAAGCGGCGGGTCAAGGTATTTTGGCGGGAATAAATGCAGCATTGAGGGCTTTCGGTAAAGAGCCCATATATCTGAGGAGGGATGAATCTTACATAGGTGTTATGATAGATGATCTTACAACAAAAGGTGTTACGGAACCTTACAGACTGTTTACATCCCGATCGGAGTACAGGCTCTACATAAGACAAGACAATGCCTTATTAAGGCTTGCAAAGATAGGCAGGGAAGTGGGATTGCTTGATGAGGAAAGGTACAAGATGGTTGAAGAACTTAAAGGAGAAATAGAAAAGTGGTGCGAATTTTACAGGAAAGAAAGGCTCCAGGTAGCCATAGGGAGTGACATAAGGGGCTATACTGTAGCTCAACTGTTTACCGCAAACTACACTCTGGAAGATCTTAAGGGATACAACATAGCAACACCCGAACATCCCTTCGTAAGGGAAGAGGTGGAGATTACCCTGAAGTATGAACCCTACGTGGAAAGGGAAAGGAAGATTTATGAAAAGATAAAAAAGCTTGAGGATATAAGGATACCCGAGGATATTGATTATAAAAAGATTCCAGGACTGACCAAGGAAGCGGTTGAAAAACTTGAGAGGTTCAGACCCATAACGGTAGGGCAGGCTTCAAGGATAGACGGTATAACACCTGCTACCATAACAGCCCTTTTGGTTTACCTGGGCAAACTTGAATAACCGCCTCCTCCGGGAGTTTCTATACGCAATACGTCTCCCTTTTGCAGTTTTATATTTACCTTAGAGGGGAGAAGCTCTTCTTTGTCCCCCCTTATAAGCACATTCCTTCCCGTCATACCCGGTTCTCCGCCGAACAAACCGTAGGGAGGGATTCTCCTTCTCTCAGAAAGAATTGAAACTTCCGCATCGCACAGAAGTTCTATCTCCCTTACTATACCGTCACCGCCCTTGTACATACCCCTTCCTCCCGAACCCCTTCTTATAGAGTATTCCCTCACCCTTAAAGGGTACTCATGCTCTATAACCTCCACCGGTGTGTTCATAGTATTTGTCATGTGAGAATGTACAGCACTTTCACCGTCACCACCCGCAAAGGCTCCCATGCCTCCCCCTATGGTCTCGTAATAGGTAAAGGGTTTTCCCTTCCTCTCATCAAAACCGCCTATTGCAACATTGTTCATTGTACCCTGACTCGCTGCGGGTATAACATCGGGCAGGGCGTGAGAAAGGGCACCGAGTAAAACATCCACTATCCTTTGAGATGTTTCAACATTGCCCCCCGCAACAGCCCTCGGAAAATTAGAGTCAACAACGGTTCCCCTCTTAGTTAAAACCTTTATAGGTCTGTAAACACCGCTGTTGCTTATAACACTATCCCCCATAAGGCATTGAAATACATAATAAACACAGGACAGCGTTATAGCCCTTACCGCATTAACAGAACCTTCCACCTCTCTGTCAGATTTGGAAAAATCTACAATAGCTTCGTCCCCTTTTACCTCTAATCTTACCCTTATTGCTATATCCTTTACAGAAACACCATCATCCTCCATAAAATCCTCAAAATAATATTCACCGTCAGGTATCCTTCTTATAACCTCCCTCATTAATCTCTCACCGTATTCAAGAAGTGCATCCGCATAAAATATAACCTTCTCTTTCCCTTCCCTTGCAATAATATCTTTAAGCCTCTCCGCACCCACCTTGTTGGTTACAATCTGAGCCATCAGGTCCCCCTTCCTCTCCTCGGGAGTCCTTGTATTCCTTAAGAAGATCTCAAGTAAATCCTTATCCGGCACACCCTTTTTTACTATACGAACAGGGGGTACTATAATACCTTCCTGAAAGATGGAAGTGGAAAGGGGCATAGAACCCGCACTCATTCCTCCCACATCCGAATGGTGCGCCCTGTTTGCTACATAAAACAACAACTCTCCATCATAATAAACGGGAGCTATAAGGGTAACATCAGGCAGGTGCGTACCTCCTCTGTAAGGATCATTAAGCATGAGCATGTCTCCCTCTTCAAGCCTTACTTCCCTTACTGCAATCTTAACCGACTCTGGCATTGAACCAAGATGAACGGGTATATGAGCAGCCTGAGCTATCATTTCACCCTCTTTGTTAAATATGGCACAGGAAAAATCCTTCCTTTCCTTTATATTTGGAGAGAAAGAGGTTCTTTGTAAAACCGCCCCCATCTCCTCCGCAACCGATGAAAAGAGATTTTTGAATATTTCAAGATATATGGGATTTACCCGATTCAAACGGTTACCTCTTCCAAACTTACCACTTCCTCTGGATGGGCTATCCTTCCGAGTACCGCACTTGCTGCAACAACAGCGGGATTTGCAAGATAAGCCTCACTCTTAGGATGACCCATCCTTCCAGGAAAGTTCCTGTTTGATGTAGATATACACCTTTCACCTTCCGCAAGTACTCCCATGTGCCCGCCCAAACAAGGACCGCAGGTTGACGTAGATACAACACAACCCGCCTCAAGGAATATATCTATAAGTCCCTCCTTTAAAGCCTTAACATAAACATCCTTTGAAGCTGGTATAACTATACACCTTACATAAGGATGTACCCTTTTGCCCTTCAATATCTTTGCAGCGATCCTAAGGTCCTCAAGCCTTCCGTTGGTACACGATCCTATAAATGCTTGATCTATGGTTACGTCGGAAAGTTCATAAACGGAAACAACATTTGAGGGAAGATAAGGCTTTGCAACAAGGGGATCTATCTGTGAAGCATCCCATTCGTAAATTTCAACATATTCCGCATCCTCATCACTTTCGTAAACAGTAAATTCTCTGTCCGTACGCGCCTTCACATACTCTATGGTTTTTTCATCGGGAGCTATTATGCCGTTTTTCGCTCCCGCCTCTATAGCCATGTTTGCAATGGTAAGCCTCTGTTCTATGGAAAGGCTTCTTATAGTTTCACCTTCAAACTCCATAGCCCTGTAAAGGGCTCCGTCCACACCTATCTGGCCTATGGTGTAAAGTATAAGGTCCTTACCGCTTACCCAAGGCTTCAGAGATCCGTAAAATATAAACTTCATGGACTCTGGTACCCTTAGCCATATCTCTCCCGTTGCCATCGCATAGGCTATATCCGTTGATCCCACACCCGTTGAAAAGGCTCCCAAACCTCCGTAAGTACATGTGTGTGAATCCGCACCTACCACAAGATCTCCGGGAACAACAAGCCCCCTTTCGGGAAGCAGTGTATGTTCTATACCTTCACCCTCCTCAAAAAAATGCTTTATCCCGTACTTTTTTGCAAAATCCCTTACGATCTTAGCCTGTTCTGCGGATTTTATATCCTTGGCTGGGACGAAGTGGGAAAGTACAAGGGCTATCTTTTCTGGATCAAATACCTTATCTATACCGTATTTTTCCAACAGTTTTATGGCAAGAGGTGCAGTAACATCATTTGCCATGGCAAGATCAACCTTTGCATTAACGAGATCACCAGGGTGAACTTCCTTCTTACCGGAATGCTTGGCTATTATCTTCTCAGTGATGGTCATACCCATCAGCCCTTTACCTCCTTTTCCTTCTTCTCAGATTTTTCTTCCTTAAGGGAAGAAACATCTGTTCCCTCTGATTTACATCTATTTCTAACCTTTACACCGTACAATTCCAGAACCTCTACAAACTCCTCACAAGATATAGTTTCTTTTTCCAACAGTTTCTTAACAACAGCCTTAATAGGTTCCTTGTAAAGCTCTATAACATTCTTAGCATATTCATATGCGGAGTTTAGAATTTTCTTCACTTCCTCATCAATCTCCTTTTGAAGCTCAGGGCTTGTGTCTATACTCGTCGTTATGCCTCCTATGAAGGGATTTGCTACCTTTTTAACAGCAATGGGCCCTACCTTTTCGCTCATGCCCCACATAGCAACCATCCTGTAAGCAAGCTCTGTTGCCCTTTGGAGATCATTCTCCGCACCCGTTGTAATACCTTCTTTTCCGTAAAACACCTCTTCCGCAGCCCTACCACCCATCAAGACGAGTATTCTGCCGTATATATCCTTTTTGTCGTATATATGCTTGTCCTCTATGGGAAACTGCTGAGTAACACCCAACGCTCCGCCCCTCGGAATTATTGAAACCTTGTGAAGGGGATCAGAATTTGGAACCATCAATCCCATTATGGCATGTCCAGCCTCGTGATAGGCTATCTGCTCTTTTTCCCTGTCGGATATGGCCATCCCCTTCCTCTCAAGACCCATCATAACTCTATCTATTGCCTCTTCTATTTCAGCCATACCTATCTTGTCCTTACCCTTCCGTGCAGCAAGCAATGCTGCCTCGTTAAGGATGTTTTCAAGATCCGCACCCGTAAATCCGGAGGTAGCCCTTGCCACAATTTCAAGATCAACATCATCCGCCAACTTTTTATTCTTTGCATGAACCTTAAGAATCTCATACCTTCCCTTAACATCAGGTTTGGGTATGAATATCCTTCTGTCAAACCTTCCTGGTCTCAGTAGGGCAGGATCAAGGATATCCGGTCTGTTGGTTGCAGCAATTACTATAATACCCTCAGATGTGTCAAATCCATCCATCTCAACAAGGAGCTGGTTCAAGGTTTGTTCCCTCTCATCATTGCCACCACCTATATTTATAGCACCCCTTGATCTTCCCACCGCATCAATCTCGTCTATGAATATTATGCAGGGGGCATTCTTCTTTGCGGTTTCAAAGAGATCCCTGACCCTCGCAGCACCTACCCCTACAAACATCTCAACAAAGTCAGAACCAGATGCGGAAATAAATGGTACATGGGCTTCACCTGCTATAGCCCTTGCAAGCAATGTCTTACCCACACCAGGTTCACCGTAAAGCAGTACACCCTTGGGAGGTCTTCCACCCACCTTATGAAATCTTGCAGGATCCTTAAGATAATCTATTATCTCTTTTACCTCTTCCTTTACCTCATCAATCCCCGCCACATCCTTCAAAGTGATTTTGGGTTTATCATCAACATAAACCTTTGCCTTGCTTTTACCGAAGGTAAAAGCCCTTGTGGGACCTCCGCCCCCACTCATCTGTCTCATCATGGCAATCCATATACCTATGAAGAGCAGGATGGGAAGCCATGAAAGTAAAAGGCTGAACAACCAACCGTTACCCCCGTCAACGGGTTCCACGTTAACACTTACACCTTTTTCAATCATCTTATTTACAACATCATCGGAACCGACGGGTATGGCGGTTTCTATCCTCTGCCCCTCAGTGGTAACAGCGGTTATCCTCTGCCCTTTTACAACAGCTTCCCTTATCTTTCCTTCCTCAACCATTTGAACGAATGTATTTAAAGGCGTCCTAAGAGCCTGTTGACTCCTCTGCTCAAAGAAATTAAAGGCAAATATCATAAGCCCTATAATCGCAAACCATATAAGTATGTTCCTCACAATATTCACGCCCTTTCCTTCCTTACCGGACCTCCCAAAAGTCCGGTGCCGGGCTATTTATATCCCGCCTTAATAAGAGGTATCCATGTACCCGGCAGGCGGCATTTGGATACCCCTTAAATCAAATTATATCCCATCCGATAAAAATCACCTGATATATGTTATAAATTAAAAGAGATTATCAGCTTTTCAAGTAAAGTTTACCCCCCTTGCTTATAACCTCACGCCCTCCGCCTATATTGATCCTTCCTCCCTTGAACAACAATTTCCTGACCTGTTCTATCTTCCTGAACTCCCTTAAACCAAGCCACCTTTTTATAACCCTTCTCTGAAGGGCAATATGTTCACCTCTCAACAGTTTACAATCTATATTTCCCTCCTTATCTGTAACCCTTTTAAGTAACTCCTCGGAAACAGCATCCATAAACTTGTTCTCTTCCGCAAGGATATCTCTGAATGCGAGAAGGGTATCCTCCACCGAAGGGTTTATCTCCTTAACAACAGGCATTATCCTGTGCCTTATTTTGTTCCTTACAAATTCAAAACTGTAGTTGGAAACATCTTCCACCCATTCAAGCCCTCTTTCAAGGGCAAATTTTCTTATTTCATCCTTTTTGGCAAGGAACAGAGGTCTTATCACCTTTCCCTCCTTAGGCTCAAAACCCGTTATACCCTCAAGACCGCTACCCCTTATAAGCCACAAAAATATAGTTTCCGCAAGATCATTGAGATGGTGACCAGTAGCAATAAGATCGTAGCCTTCCTTTTTGAGAATATCGTGGAAAAATTCATATCTTAGCCTGCGACCAGCTTCCTCCACGCTTAAACCTTCCTTTTCCGCAAATGCACGCGTATCCGCGGATGAGACAAAAATCCTTACACCTTCTCTTTTCGCAAATCGCTTGCAAAATTCCTCATCCTTGTCCGCATCCTCCCTCAGCTTATGATTTAAATGGGCAAGGGCAATCTCTTTAAAATCAAAGAAGTGTGAAAGCTCTTTAAGTACGGTATAAAGAACGACGGAATCAACACCTCCAGAAAAGGCTATTAGTATCCTTGAACGGGAAGGTATCAAGCAATATTTTCTTTGAAGATATACCACCTTTCTGAGTACACTCATTAACTCAATTTTATATCAGCATCATGAACAAGTTTGGCACGCTGATTGCTTAATAAACACAGAAGGAGGAAAACCATGAAGGTTTACATAGTGGGTGCAGGACCAGGAGATCCAGAGCTTATTACACTTAAAGCCTTGAAGGTACTCAGTGTTGCAGAAGTAATCATATATGATCGTTTAATAGACAGGGAGATACTAAAATATGCACCGCCTTCATGTCAGCTCATATATGCTGGTAAGGAAAGGGGTAAGCATCATCTGTCCCAAGAGGAAATAAACAGGCTTATGTATGCTAAGGCAAAGGCGGGCTACAGGGTTGTAAGACTTAAAGGGGGAGATCCCCTTCTCTTTGGAAGGGGAGGAGAAGAGATACTCTATCTTGTAAAGAGGGGAATTGAAGTGGAAGTAATCCCGGGTGTAAGCTCTATAAACGGTGTCTCTGCCTCCGCCTTTATACCGTTAACCCACAGGGATATGTCATCTTCCGTTGTAATCATAAGTGGTCATCCTCCTATAAAAAGGGAGGAAAAGATAGATTGGAAAAGCGTGGCAAAGATAGATACGGTGGTAATACTTATGGGCGCAGGAAGACGGCAGTACATAGCTAAAAAGCTCATAGAGGCTGGCAAGGATCCTTCAGAACCCGTAGCCTTTATAGAAAGGGGTACTACAGATTCGGAGAAAATAACCATAACAACTCTTCAGGAAGTTGCGGAGAATCCCCCTCATATTGAACCTCCCGCCCTCTTTGTAGTAGGAAAAGTTGTAAGAATAAGGGAGGAAGTGTTAAATGCCTTACTTTCCCATGTTTGTAAATCTTGAAGGCAAAAAGGTTGTAGTAGTAGGAGGGGGGAAGGTTGCCTTAAGAAAGGTTGAGAGGCTCCTTGAATTCAATCCTGATATACACCTTATAGCTCCAAAGGTATGTAAGGAAATTGAATTTCTTGCCAAGAAGGGAAAGATTAAAATGTACAAAAGATACTTCCGTCCTTCCGATATAAAAGACGCCTTTATGGTTATATGTGCAACCGACAAAAAGCAGGTAAATAAAAAAATATCAAATTTAGCAAGAAAAAATAATATACCCTGCAATGTGGTTGACGATCCTTCCCTCTGCAGTTTTATATTTCCTGCGATAATAACAAAGGGTGATTTATCCGTAGGCATATCAACATCAGGGAAGGCACCCTCACTCTCAAAAACATTAAAATCGGTTATAGAAAACGCCCTTCCCCAAGATATTGATATTACTCTTGGAAATATTGCAAAAAAAAGGTAAAATTTTAACTAAACACCCTTTACGGAGGACAAAATGACAGATTATGAAAAGTTACTTGCAGATGATTATCTTGAAATAGCGGATAGAAAGTTTAAATCAAGGCTCATAATAGGGTCCGGAAAGTTTAAAAGTTTTCAAGAGAACAAAGAAGTTCTTGAGGCTTCCGGAGCTGAGATAATAACGGTTGCGGTAAGAAGAGTAAATATTACCGATCCCACTAAGGAAAATCTTCTTGATTATATAGATCCGAAAAAGTACTTGATCCTTCCTAACACTGCGGGATGCTATACCGCTGAGGAAGCCATAAAAACCGCAATGCTTGCAAGGGAAGCAACGGGTATAAACTGGATAAAGCTTGAGGTAATAGGTGATCAAAAGACACTCCTTCCCGATATGGAACAGACCTTAAAGGCTGCGGAGATACTTGTTAAGGAAGGCTTTGTTGTGCTTCCTTACATATTTGATGATCCTGTTTATGCAAAAAAATTTGAGGATGTAGGTTGTGCTGCGGTAATGCCTCTCGCAGCACCCATAGGGTCGGGTCTCGGACTTCAGAATCCCTACAACATTATATTTATAAAGGAGGCTGTTTCCGTACCCGTTATAGTTGACGCTGGAATAGGCAGTGCTTCCGATATACCCCCCGTTATGGAGCTCGGGGTTGATGCCATTCTGACAAATACAGCCCTGGCGGAGGCAAAGGATCCCATAAAGATGGCTGTAGCAATGAAACATGCAACTATTGCAGGAAGACTTGCCTACTTGGCGGGCAGGATGCCCAAGAGGACCTATGCGGTTCCCTCTTCACCCCTTAAGGGTGTTCCCTACAAATCATGATAGATGTTGCGGTAGTAGGGGGCGGTATATCGGGTCTATCGGTCGCATACAGGTTAAAGGCGGAAGGTATAAAAGTAAAAGTATTTGAAAGGGAGGATCAACCGGGGGGTTCAGTAAGAACACTCAAGATAAAGGGCTACATTTGTGAACTGGGACCCCAAACCGTCCTTGCGGATAAAGAGGTAACAGAGTTTATAAAATCAACGGGTATTGAACCCGTATTTGCCTCGGAAGAGTCAAAGATAAGATACATATACAAAGGCGGTAAACTAATTCCCGTACCCCTAAGTCCCGTATCCTTTTTAACATCACCCCTACTGAGCCTAAAAGGTAAGCTGTGCGTACTTGCGGAACCCATAGCAAGGAAGAGGACAAAGGAAGAAGAAAGTGTGGCGGAATTTGTTAAAAGAAGATTCGGCGAAGAATTCCTTGAAAATATAGTAGCTCCCTTTCTGTCAGGTGTTTATGCAGGTGATCCAGAAAGGCTTTCAGTAAAGTATGCGGTAAAAAGGGTATATGAGCTTGAGGAGAAATTCGGCAGTGTCATAAAGGGTGCCATTAAACTTAAAGCCCTCGGACCGAGGGGAAGGCTTATCTCTTTCCGAGAAGGCTTTTATCAATTTATTGAACACCTATCACAAAACCTTGATATAGAATTGGGAAGCCCGGTATTGAATATTACAAAAAAGGAAGACAAATACATAATTACAACATCCAAAGATAAGTACGAAGCAAAGATAGTAGTTCTGGCAGTTCCCTCGTATAGTCTTGCATATATATTGAGAAGTCTTTACCCGTCGGTAGCGGAAGAATTTGACAAGATAGAATATGCACCCCTTGTGGTTATAAATTTAGGAGTGGAGAAGGGTAACATACCACCCGGTTTTGGCTTTTTGATTCCGAGAAAGGAAGGTAAAAGAATACTCGGCGTTATATTCAGCTCCCATCTTTTCCCTGGAAGAAGTCCAGAAGATAAGGAGCTTTTAACCGTATATATAGGAGGTGCAACGGATCCAGAAGCGGTTGAGCTGGAAGAGGATGAACTTCTCAAAACGGTAAAGGAAGAATTGAGGGAAATACTTGGCATAGAGAATATAGATTTCCATCACATTAAGAAGTGGAGAAAGGCAATACCCCAGTACAATTTGGGTCACGGAAGATACTACGAGCTTAGGGATGATATTGAGAACAACTTTAAGGGAATAATAATAACGGGCAACTTCTTAGACGGTGTTTCAATGGCTGACTGTATAAGAAATTCAAAGAGAATTGCAGAGAAGGTAAAGGCTTTAAAGTAGCTTTAGTAATAGAGAGTTGTCTCAAACCGCCTACATCCGATTTATTCACAGATAAATAGGTAAAAGGTTACTTACTTTGACCAGTTTGCTTACTTGTAAATACAATCACAGCCAAAAGGAAAACACCAAGGCTTAATCCGACAGCTATTAAAGTCCATTCATAACTCATTCCTTACTACCTCGTTCCATTAATATAACCGTTCCTTCTTTGCTGACAATAGTTAACATCGTTTAACTACACTGTTAAGAATTCGCGTTCTGACCTGATAGGGAAAGAGGGAGACGAGGAAGTAGCAGTAAACGAGTCTGAGGTAAGCTGTGAGAGTGGAGGGAGATGGAATAGAGGAAGAGATACCTCCAGAGGGAACGGTCTCTGGACTACTCCCCACCTCAAGGGCAGGGAGTTTTAGATACCTCTTCCCCAAATTTATTGAAGCTACGTAATCCCTGTCATACTTCCCGTGAACAGGACAGATAAGGTAGTGTCTTTCCTTCTCAACTTCCTCTCCGCAAAAACATCTTCTGCTTGTGTTCGTTGGGTTTTCTTCTCTTGCCTTTATCCCTTCCCTCTTCGCTTTCTCTTTCAGCCTCTCGGAGAACTTTGAGTAAAACCACGTTGAAAATAACCATCTTAAGGTCTTATCCTTCCACTCGGGAACCTCTTTGAAGAAAAGCCCTTCTATAACTATAGTGTCAGCCCCCGAGACCTTTGCGGTTAGTATCACTTCGTTTGTGAATATCTCAACTATCTCCTTCCTCAAATTCCTGATCTTCCTCTCCCTTAGCTTCTTCTCCCTGAAAAGGTGGTCTATCTTCTTC
>JALWWX010000202.1 GCA_027078675.1 Aquificales bacterium
GACATAATTCCCCGCGTGGACAGATGGATACAATCCCTCAGGAGATACTCCTTCATATCGGAAGACTTCATAGAGAAGAACAAGGAGCTTAAGGAGAGGGTTGATAATCTGAAAAGGGAAGTAACGGAATTTCTTAAAGAAAAAGAGATAAGAGATCTCATTGCTTCATCGGAAGAGATCACCTTAAGGGAAGAACAGGGCGAATACACCCTTGTGGTCTCTGATGTCACAGGGTATATCCAAGCATCGGGCAGGGTATCACGGATGTTTGCGGGCGGTATAACCAAGGGTCTAAGTTATATCCTGGTGGATGATAAAAAGGCTTTCAACAATCTGATAAGAAAGGTCAGATGGTTCGGCGAGGAAATAAACTTCCTTAAAGCGGAAGATGTTAATCTTGATAATCTCCTTAAAGAGATAAATGAGGACAGGCTCAAGGTAAAAGAGCTTATGGCGGGAAAGAAAAAGATAAAGAAGACGGATGTCCTCAAACCTCTTCTTGTTATAGTTGAATCTCCCAACAAGGCAAGGACAATTGCAAATTTCTTCGGTAAGCCCGTTGTAAGAAGGATAGGCGGTCACGAGGTAATGGAAGTAGTTGTAGGCGATATATATCTTATTATTACAGCCTCCGCAGGTCACATACTGGATCTCACCAAAGACAAAGGATTTCACGGAGTCATAAAAACAGACAGTGTGTTTATACCTGTATATGAAATAATTGAGGAAAAAGAGCAAATTATAGAGGGATTGAGGGCTATAGCCGTAGAAGCGGACGAAGTTTACATAGCCACTGACCCGGACACAGAAGGAGAAAAGATAGGGTGGGATGTTGGCAACATACTTATGCCTTATGTTGACAGCGTAAAAAGGATGGAATTTCATGAGGTAACGAAGAGGGCTATAATAAACGCCCTTAAAAATCCCAGGAGCTTTGATGAGAATCTTGTAAAGGCACAGGTGGTAAGGAGGATATCCGACAGATGGGTAGGCTTTGAGGTTTCAAAGATACTTCAGTCAACCTTTTCAAAAAACTGGCTATCCGCGGGAAGGGTTCAAACACCCGTTCTCGGCTGGATAATAGAGAGGGAAAGGGAATACAGGAAAAAGAAATATATTGCGGTAATAAGGTCAGATGGTTTCAGGTTAGAGTTTGAGTTTGAAGACAAAAAGAAGGCGAAGGAATTCATTGATAGGGTGGACACCGTTGAAATAAAGGTAAAGGAAGAATTTGAAGATAAAATAAATCCTCTTCCGCCTTACACAACCGACACCATGCTGAGGGATGCATCGGAAAGGTACAGATTTTCCCTTGAAAAAACCATGAACCTTGCCCAGCATCTATTTGAAATGGGACTTATTACATATCACAGGACGGATTCAACAAGGGTTTCGGATACGGGCATAGGTATAGCAAGGGATTATATAAAGGAAGAGTTTGGAGAAGAATACTTCTACGGAAGGCATTGGGGTGAGGGGGGAGCCCACGAGTGTATAAGACCCACCAAACCTCTGGATCCGGAAGAACTCAGATCCATGATGCTCGGCGGTCAGATAGAAGGTATAACGAGGGATCATATCCTGCTTTATGAACTTGTGTTCAAAAGATTTATATCCTCCCAGATGAGACCTGTAAAGGTTAAAAAGAAAAGGTTAAGCATAAGGGCGGGGGACATTGAAAGGGAAGAAACTGTAACAGCGGAAATAATAGAAAGGGGGTTTGACCTGATAAATCCAGTGGAAACAACATCTGTTAGAGAAGGTGCTATTGAAATAAGGGAAAAGGAAATAAGACAGGTTCCCAAGGCATTCCTCTACACCCAAGGTAGTCTCGTGGAAGAGATGAAGAGAAGGGGTATAGGAAGACCTTCAACCTACGCCACAATAGTAACAAAGCTATTTGACAGGGGTTATATAATAGAGCGTAAAGGATTCCTCATACCTACAAAACTCGGTAAGGAGGTTTATGAGTACCTTAAAAAAAGGGAAGATATAATACCCTTCGTCTCCGAAGAATTCACAAGACAGCTTGAAGAGGTGATGGATCACATTGAGGAAGGTAAAGAGGATTATCAGGAAGTTTTAAAGGATATATACAACCACATAGTTAAAATGGAAAAAAGATAATGGCTTATATCATCCCTTCATCTATATGCTAATATAAATTTTATTGGAATGGAAAAGAGGGAAATTTTAAATAGATACACAGGACCTATTGATATCAAATATCTGAGTTATGAAGAGTTAAAAAGGCTGGCGGAAGAAGTACGCGATTATATGCTTGAGGTTACCTCAAAAAATGGGGGGCACATAGGTGCAAGCCTGGGTACCGTTGAGCTTACCATAGCAATACTCAGGGTGTTTGATCCGCCGAAGGATACGGTAATATGGGATATAGGCCATCAGGCTTATGCATGGAAGATACTTACCGACAGAAAAGAAGAATTCAAAACCTTAAGGAAGTACAAGGGTATTTCGGGATTTTTAAGAAGGGATGAAAGTATATACGATGCCTTTGGTGCGGGCCACAGCTCAACATCCGTATCCGCAGGGTTGGGTTTCAGGATAGGAAAAGATCTTAAGGGAGAAGAAGGATGGGTTGTGGCGATAATAGGTGACGGTGCGATGACAGCGGGTATGGCCTTTGAGGCATTGAATAATGCGGGGCATCTGAGACCGGACAAGTTCATAGTAATATTAAACGATAACGAGATGTCCATATCTCCTAATGTGGGCGCAATTTCCAACTATCTCGGCAACATAATGAGCGGTAGATTCATTCAGGAAACAAGGCAGAAGATAAAGAGAATACTTGGATACCTCGGAGAGAAACCTCTCAGGGTTGCAAAGCTGACGGAAGAATTTATAAAGGGTCTTATATCCCCGGGTATAATCTTTGAAGAGCTTGGCTTTAACTATATAGGTGTTGTTGACGGTCATAACATAGAATCCCTTGAAAAAACCCTTAAAAATGCAAAATACATAAAGGGTCCCGTTCTCATACATGTGGTTACAAAGAAGGGAAAAGGCTACAAACCTGCGGAGGATGATCCTGTAAAGTGGCACGGTGTACCTCCCTATAAAAGGGAATCGGGAGAGGTAATAAAGAAGAAGGGTACACCTACATGGACATCCGTATTCAGCAAAAGCATAGTTGAACTGGGAGAGATATATGAAGATCTTGTATGTATAACACCTGCAATGAAGGAAGGTTCCGGTCTATCGGAGTTTGCGGAAAGGTTCCCGGAAAGGTTCTTTGATGTGGGTATAGCGGAACAGCATGCTGCCACCTTTGCGGCGGGTCTTTCCGCGGAAGGATTGAGGGTTGTCTTAGCCTACTATTCAACCTTTATGCAAAGGGCTTATGATCAGATCATACATGATATAGCCCTTCAAAATCTGCCTGTTACCTTTGCGGTTGACAGGGCTGGACTCGTGGGAGACGACGGTCCCACCCATCACGGTGCTTTTGATTTATCCTTCCTCAGATGCATACCCAACATAATAATATCCGCACCCAAGGACGAGCAGGAGCTTAGGAACCTTCTTTATACATCCGTTAAAAACCGCCTCCTCATGTCTATAAGGTATCCGAGAGGAAGTGCACCCGGAAATCCCTTCAACGGCTTTGAGGAAATTAAAATAGGTACATGGGAGAAACTTATTGAGGGAAGCCATGTAGCCATTCTCGCAATAGGACAGACAGTGTACCCCGCCTTGGAATCCGCTGAAAGGCTCATAAAGGAAGAGGGTATAAATCCGACTGTTGTTAATGCAAGATTTGTAAAACCCTTAGACGAATCTATGTTAACGGAGATACTTGAAAATCACGACATAATAGTAACGGTTGAAGACAACAGCGTTGTCGGAGGGTTCGGTTCCGCTGTGCTTGAGTTCGCTTCTCAAAAGGGCATACTTAAAAGAATAATAAATCTGGGAATACCCGACAGATTTATAGA
>JALWWX010000203.1 GCA_027078675.1 Aquificales bacterium
CGTATCTTTCAGACGCTTCAATGATAAGGGATCCCCATCCGCATCCTATATCAAGTAGCCTGTCACCCTCGGTGAGCCTAAGCTTTTCGTATATTATTTCCCTTTTCTTTGATTGGGCTTCTTCCAAGGACATGTTTGGATTTTCAAAGAAGGCGCAGGAGTATGTCATGCTTTTGTCAAGCCATTCCCTGTAGAAATAATCATCAATGTCATAGTGGTACTCTATATTTTCCGCTTCTTCCTTTATATTTTGGGGTTTAAGTGAAGAGAGAAGTACACTTATGCCGTAGAGGAAACGGTTTAGGAAGGAGGATTTCCCCGAACTTATTCCGTACTTAATAACCTCTTCAAGACTTCCTTCAACTTCTATGTTTCCTTTCATATAGTTTTCACAAAAACCCATTTCCCTGTCTACTAAGCATTCAAGAAGTGCTTTCCATGTTTTAAATACTAAGGTTGTATTTGAATGTACATCCAGTGTTTCACCGGAAGGAAGCCTTATATTAAATGGAACATTAAAACTTTTAAAAACATTCCTAAGGATAGTTTTCCTCAGTGCTATATTCATACCTACCCACCCCCATATTTATAATTTAATGCCATTTTGAAAACTACTTGTCCGTTTCCTTCTTTTTTGTAAAGAACAGAGCCAAAGAAATGCCTACCGCTCCCGCTGATAGATATAGAAGATCAATGGGCGTACTATAATTCATATTAAGAGCTGTTTTGAAGAATATAACTATGAGTACCATTATGACCACTCTTCCGAGCTTTTCTTTTAGGTCTTCCAAGTTTCTTATAAACAGCACCTTTGAAGTTCTTTCGTCCCTCTGTGCCTGGTCAATTTTAGATATGAAGATTTCATATATACCTAAGGCAAATATTAAAAGGAAAGTACCTATCAGGAACATATCTATTGACGTTATGGCTGAGCTAAGTAATTTTTTCTGAAATGTTTCATAGTCATGAATTTTTGATTTTGATATAACAATGAAAAACTCATAAAAACCTGTTATGAAAAGGGTTAATGCGTAGAGTATTGAGCTTATTACCGCAAAAAGGACAAGTAGCCTTGATTTCCATAGTATACCTTCAAATATCTCTTCAAGCCTTTTCACAAGAAAAATAGTATATCAATCTATGGTTATCTCTGAGGCAAATTTACGAAAGTCCTTTCTTAGGAAATCAAGGATATTTCTTATAAGGTCTGTGTGATGTCTGTTAACCCTTATGGTTATCTTTACACCTTCTGGTATCCTTAAAGATCTTACATCCGCAGAGGAATCCTTTAAAAAATCTCTTAGAAGTTTAACCTCCTCTGTACCCTTTACTTTCACATTTATTATTCTGGTGAAAGGTGGAAGGTTTTCCTCCCTTCTCCTTTCCAATTCTCTTTTAAGGAATAAGAAAGGGTCATTCATCTTTATACTTTCTATGGCGGGGTGATTGTCTATAATTGACTGGATTATTACACCCTTTTTGGCGGTGGTAAGGCATCTCCATAGAAAGTAGTAAAACTGTTCGTCCGCCCTGTAGTCCGGCACGGATAATATATTTTCACCGTTAACAACTATAACATAATCAAACTGTGAAGACCAGGGAGCGTTGGTATCAAAGAAAATATCTTCCCTGAAACCCCATCTATTTTCAATAACTTCCATAACCTTTTCTATTCCTATACCGAGATCGCGGAGAGGATGTCCGCAGTCGGGACAGCGGTTTTCTCCTTCCGTGAATCTACATTTGGTACAGACGGTGTAGCCTTTGGATCTGAAAAAGGTAAGAAAAGCACCGCAGTCAGGACACTGGGCAATAAACTGGCATTTTTCACAGTACATATAACTGTATCCCCTTTTATGGGAGATTATGAGTTTTGTTGCACCCTTTTCGTTTAAAATGTTTACCGCCTCCCGCGTCAGTATTTCGTTGTAATGCCTTTTTATAACCTGTGTTCTTATTCTTTTCAAAAGGCTGACATCCTTTTTAAACACACCCCTTTCCCTGAGGTAGTAGCTTTCCAAGGAGGGAGCGGGACTTCCTATACTGAAGCCCGACCCTAACTCCTTTGCTACTAAGAAGGCAAGATTTCTTATGTCAATATGAGGCTCCTTAAAATGTTTTACGGAAGGCAAATGATCGTCAAGTATTATTAAACTATTTAAATCCTCTAAGGGAAGGAGAGAGGCGGGAAAACTTCCACCCACCAAAGTGTTACCTCTGTGGGCTAAGAACCATCTATCCCTCAACAATCTTTCTTTTAGGTCTCCTCTTATTACAGGTACGCCTTCTTCTTCAATCTTGAGAAGGTGGTTTTTTGATGTTGACAAAACAAGGGTTGAACCTCCGGTTTCCTCGTGTTTTGCCCTTATGTAGCCCCATACACTGTCAAAGTGTCCCCAAATAAGATAATTTTCACCCTTTGCCTTTCTTACGGGTTTCTTTTCGGGTTTAACATTGGTCTCCTCTTCCGATTGCTCTTTTACCGTAACTATAAGTCCCTTTTTTAGTAAAGAGTTTATATGCCTTTTTGAAAAACCTTCCTTAAGAAGGTCCTCTTCCCTTACCTTTCCCTCACCTCCGATCTTTAAAAGTATCCTTTTTATTTCCGGTTTTTTAATGCTGGCTAATGCATTCTTCAAATCAGTACCGAGACTAAACACCCTTTCCTCTTCTCCTCTGCTGACCCACTCTTCCCTAACGTCCAGAATCCCCTTTTGTATTAAGGAATCTATGAGGCTTTTACCGTATCTCTTTACAGCCTTTTCGTATGTGTAGTCTTTTTTCTTTTCAATGTAGTTGATGACTTCGCGGGTCTTTTTATCAAGACCTTCCTTTATTTTGGGGAATATGATTTTCTCTTTGTACTTTATAAAGGATGAGGGTATAAGTTGAAACAGTAGGGTTGTGAAGGGAACCCTGTAAAATCTTGAAAGCTCCTTAAGGGCTGATATATGATGGGGTAGGATAAGGGGAAGTTTGTCCGGATAGGTGGAAGTTACCTTTTTACCTTCCTTTGCCCTGTCCGTTATTATCCCCGTATTACCCTCTTCTTCAACTATTACCCTGAATCCTACGAAGGGTTCGGATGGAGGTTCGGGAAGATCAAGATTTTTTACCCTTCCTGTATCAAAGGCTACCTTAAAGAACATCAGTAATTGTCAAGGATCATGTCAAGGATATGGGCTAATATTTCAAATTCCCACTGGTGAAAGTGATCATCTCTATTTACTATGTGAACTATTCCTATGCTTTCAAAGTAAAGGAGCATCTTTGCAAGGTCCGCCAGACCGCATATCTTTGAAGACTTTAAGTCGTGCATCTTTACGCGGGGAACGGGTTTTTGGGATTGCTTAAATATATCTATAAGTTCTTCTTTAAGGGTATAGTATAGGGTTTCAAAGTCACAGCTCATGTTAGTCTTATTATTTTATCAGGTCAATTATTACATCCCTGTCGCTAAATTTTATCTTCCTACCCCCTATTTCTTGATAATCTTCATGCCCTTTACCAGCAACCAGTATTATGTCGCCCTCCTTTGATATCTTGAAGGAGAAATGTATGGCTTCTTCCCTGTCTTCTTTTATGAACACCTTGTCTTTGTTTGAGATGCCTTTTAGTATATCTCCTATTATGGAGAGGGGATCTTCATTTCTCGGATTGTCTGAAGTTAGTATAACTATATCGGAGAGTGTTTCCGCCACCCTACCCATGAGAGGCCTTTTGCCCTTGTCCCTGTTGCCTCCCGCACCAAATACGGTAATTATCCTTCCCCTTTCCCTTATCCTGTTTATCGCTTCAAGTACATTCCTGAGGGCATCGGGTGTATGGGCATAATCTATGATAAATATCCTTCCCTGCTTTTCTATCCTCTCAAACCTTCCCGGCACCCTTATCTTTTTAACAGCCTCTTTTATTATTCTTTCCTCTATACCTCTGTCAATACAGTAGGAAA
>JALWWX010000204.1 GCA_027078675.1 Aquificales bacterium
CACGGCTATTTTGTCTAAACACGCAGAACAAGTGGTATCAATAGATTTACCATCAAATTGGACAAAGCCACATCAATCGAGTATAGTCAATCTCATTAAATGAGATAAGACCGATGCAACTTGATAAATTATTAGTCAGACCGATTCTAAAACAAGAAGAGGCTGAATACCAAAAATTAATGCAAACCCATCATTATTTAGGCTCTGTCCGAAAAATAGGAGAAACAGTCTGGTATTGCGCCATTTATGATGGGCAATGGGTGGCTTTAATCAGTTTTTCAGCCGCTGTACTGAATTGTAGCGCACGTGATGGCTGGATAGGCTGGAATTATCGCCATCAGAATGGTCGCTTGAAACTGATAGCCAACAATAGCCGTTTTTTGATCTTGCCCCACTGGCATAGAAAAAATTTAGGCTCTTGTTTGCTTTCTCGCTGCCTAAAACGTTTATCAAATGATTGGACTGACAAGTATGGTCATCCAATTTTGTTAGTTGAAACCTTTGTGGATCCAAGCCTCTATCACGGTGGTGTTTATCGAGCCAGTAACTGGCAGGTTGTTGGGGAAACCAAAGGCTATCGTAGAGTAACGGGCGGTTATTCTGAGTCAAAGACACAAACAAAAAAGCTTGTTTTTATAAAGCCATTACATAAGAAAGCCCAACAGGTTTTATCTCAACCTATATTGAACCCTCACTTCAAATTAGATGAGATAAAAATGAATATAACTGCTGAGCATATGCGTTCACTCCCTGATTTTTTTATGAAAGTGTCTGATCCTCGTCGAGCAAAAGGGACAAGACATAGAATATCAACCGTGCTGAGTATTGCTGCAGGCTCAATCCTTTGTGGCATGAAAACATATGAATCTATGTCAGAATGGGCTGATAATTTAAGTCAAAAAGCACGAGAGCGTTTTCGCTGTCGTTATGACAAAGGACGCTATGAGGTACCCAGTTTGAGTATCATCAGAGATGTACTGGTGAGAGTTGAGCCAGAAGAATTAGAGGTTGCTCTCCATCGGTGGAACCAGATTTATGCTCAGGATGATGAATCATTAGCGATTGATGGAAAAGTTATGTGTAATTCAATTGATCAATCGGGTCGTCAGACTCAAATCATGAGTGCAGTTGGCCACAATACTGGTACTTGTTACACCCAAAAAAAGTAGGTATGTTGCCCGTTGGTAACGGATCAGATGAAGTCAAACAAACCAATGAGATAAAGTATGCACCACTATTATTAGATACGTTAGATATTACAGATAAAGATATCACCAGTGATGCACTACATACACAGACTGAATTTGCAGATTATTTAGTTGAACAAAGGCATGCTCATTATTTTTTCTGTGTCAAAAAAAATCAACGAACTCTGTTTGAAGATATTGATTGTTATTTTACAGATAAACAACAACCTGCCGATCATGAAGATAAAGTCACTATTGCGCATGGACGAGTTGAGATCCGCAGAATATGGGTAACTACTGAGCTTAATGATTATGTCACATTTCCTCATGTTGCTCAGGTTTATAAAATTGAGCGTGAAACCATGGACAAAAAAATAGGAAAAGTATCCATTGAAATTGCTTATGGTGTCACCAGCAGAAAGGCTGAAGAGATTTCGTCTAAAAAAATATTGCATAAAGTCAGAGGTCATTGGTCGGTTGAAGCATACCATTATATTATCGATTGGATATATGATGAAGATCGGTCAACTATTCGCACGGGGTATGGCCCTGAAAATGTCACACGGCTCAGGCGATTTGGTATTGGATTGATAAAATCAAAGGGAATAAAAAATGTTTCTAAGCAAACCAGAGCATTGAATAGAAATATTCGGGCTGTATTAGACTATTTTAAAATGACAAAGAACTCTCAAAAGGCTTGCACTGCTTGAGTTATCAAATATAAACAAATTTGCCGTGTATCTTTATCAACAAAACATTCATAAGTGTTGTTAGTTGTACTATAATCAAACAAATAGACTTTTTAGGGGACAAAGTAATGAAAAACACACTGCAAAGTGTTTTCCAGCTGGGTTTTAAGGATTACGCCTCTAAACATAAACTACCTCTGCATTATCACAAAGCAGCCGATCATATTATGAGCTGCCGAACTGCTATTTTAGGTGGTCATAGCGTCTATTGTAAAAACAATCACCTAGATGGTGTCTGGTACAACTCCTGCAAACATCGCTCTTGTCCTCAATGCAATGGCATAGGTATCTATCGTTGGGTAGAAAAACAAAAAGAACGCTTACTCAACTGCAATCACCTTCATATTGTCTTTCCCCTGCCTCATGAATACCATGAATACTGGCACTTAAATGTCACCCTAATAAACAACCTTATGTTTCAGGCAGCCAAAGAGAGCCTGATGGAGCTCTTAGTCAAGGATCCCGAAAAAAAATATCTGGATGCCTTACCGGGAATAATGATGGCATTACACACTTGGGGACGTAATTTATCCACTCATCCTCATATTCATTGCATGCTTACTGAGGGTGGCTTTAATGGTCAGAAGTGGGTAGGCAAAAAAGGCTCGGTATTACTGCCAGCCAAAGTATTAAGAGCAAAATATCAGGGAAAACTCAATGCACTTATTCGTGCAGCAAGCAAAAAGAAAAACTGGCACCACCCTGAAGGAAAAAGCATTCAGCAACTGATCAACCTGAGTAATAAACTGGGTAGAAAAAAATGGCATGTCTACATAAAAGAGCACTTTAATTATATCGGTCCATTACTCAAATATCTGGTTAACTACATGTGTGGAGGCCCCTTAAAGAACACCCAAATTACGGCAGTAAACACACATCAGGTCACCTTTAAATACTATCCCCATAAAAAGAACCCTGATGGAAAAAAAGACAATGCAGCCTACCGTACAGAGTCCTTTGATCAATTTTTTAAATTGTATCTACAACATATTCCACAACCGGGAAAGATCTTAATCCGTCACTATGGGTTGTATGCCAACACCAGTGGAAAACACCTCAATGCTGCTCGCTCACAACTGGGTCAGCCCCCCAAACCTACCAAAGAAGAAACAAAAGAAAAATTCCTTAGCTGGAGTGACTATCTAAAGAAGATCAGCGACGCAATAGAAAAGCCCCTGTGCAAAAAATGCAAAGAACCCTTAGATGTTTATAAAGAATTACCCCGAGTTAATATAAAGGATTTAATCAGAGGGCAGTTAGAAAAGTTAACCAACTCCAGATTAAAATACTTGCATGGAGAATGTCATGCTCCCCCATAAATCAAACCATCTGATAAGTATTAACAATGAACACAATTTAAATAAAATCACTTCTAAGGCACTGTATTGGGCAAAAAGCAGAACACCGCAGCAAAAGGCTATAAAAGCCATAAAACAGTATTAAAAATAATGAAAGAAGATAAAGTAAGCAATAAAAATACAAAGATTACCTACATCCTCCTCCAATCACCATTGCCCCCTACAAAGAATGAGCATACAATCCCCATAGAAGAAACGAAATTAAAGTACTCATTTGTTTGTTCCTCCTCAGTGACGGCACATATAACCAATCGTTGAACTGGAAAAATCAGCACTAAAATGAGTACCAATATTAGAGAACTGAGCAAGCTGATTTTTCCAGTTAACTCAGCGTTTATGTCCACAAAGGAATAGTATGGATTTAAAATTGATAGCTATCATAATTGGTTTGATAGGAGTCTTTGTTAGTGTATACTCTAAGAGAGTATGTTAGGGCTAAGAACGAAAAGGTTAAGTCAATTACTATTTTGCGTTCAAACCTACAAAGATACCTGAAAATGGTTAAAGAAAACAAACTTTGATTGGGTAAGCCTTTTCCAACAGAAAGAAGGAAGGCTGAGGATGATAAGGGAGTCAGATACATTCATAGTACTCCGAGACGGTAAGACCGATCACATGGGGAAGGGGTGTACAG
>JALWWX010000205.1 GCA_027078675.1 Aquificales bacterium
GACCCTTTTACTGGTATAAGACTCAGCACGGAATTTCAAAGTACTTGAAAGCTAAAAAAGAAGGAATATACTATTCTAAGTGAACGGATTCGGATTACCTGTATTCTTGTGGAGTATAAAAGGAAAAGAGGGGGAGGATATATTAGATCTTTTAACTCCCAAGTCTGGGTACCAACATGGTGAGTATATGGAATTTTCGGAAATTATAGCCCAGATTATGGGGGGTATTAAGGAAGAGAGAAAAGGAGATGGTTTGCATATACTGGATAGTGTAAATTCTGAGAAGGATGATACAGATAAAAAGAGCGTCAATGTCCTAAAAGGAAATGTATTACCTATCGGTGATATTAAATATGTGAAGGTTGAAAACATTACTGAGGGCGAGAAACCAGAAGAAAATAAAAGTAAACCTCAAAGTGAAACTGGTAAGACGGAATTAATTTTAAGTGTTAATACAGAAAAGGTGGAAAAGAACATTGGAAGTGCTGTTCAGAAGATATCTTTAACAGATAAGCCTGTATATGAGGCTCTTAAGAGTAATGTAAAGGATGTTAAACCCTATGAAATGGAGAAAATTAAGGGAGAGATATTAAGAAGGGAAGTGTATGGAGAGAAAGAGAATAATGAGAAGAGGGATACAAGTTTTCTGAAGGAGGATACGCTACCTCAAAGGCAACCTTATGATGTAAAATCCGAGTATAAAAGAGAGGTTTCACCCTCAAGAGAGGGTTTTAGTAAGGCAAAGGGTAATATACACCTTGAATTTGAGAATGAACCCATTAATGAAAAAGGAGAGTCCAGGGAATTTATTAAGAAACACGTTGATGGTGGCGGTAATGCTAATGATGTTAAGCTGAAGACAAAGGTATATGCGAAGGGTGATTATGTTACCGAATCAGTAAGTGCTGAAGTTGAAAGACCTGTTAAGAGAGAGGATATAAGGGATGTTTACCATCTTCATAAGACAGGAGGCGGGAAGGAGGAAATAAAACAGTTTGAGGATGTGGCGGAGGTAAGGCAAACTATAGACATTTCTGAATATGAAACAAACAACATTTCAAAGCCGAAGAGGGTTCATTTGAAGACTGAGGATATAAACATAGTCTTAAGGGTTGAGAGGGAAAAGCTGTCTGTATCTGTTAGATCTGAGAATCTTGTTCCCGATAATATATCCTTTCTTGATAAGATAAGGCTCGCGGAAAGGCTTCATACCATAGGATTTGATCTTGAGATGCTAAGTGTTAACGGATGGCAGATTATATCAAAGTCCGAAAAACCGTTAAATTACAATAAAAAGGGAGACAGGGATAGAGAGAGTATAAGGCATGAAATCGCTGGTAAGAAGACTTCCTCTGTTTCTGATAGTACTGATTTCAGCCTACTCCTTTAATAGTGAGCTTAGGGGGAAGGAGAATCTTAAAGCCCTTTTTAATGATGGGGTTAAAAGCCTGTCAGTTGGGGACTACATAGGAGCTATAAATATCTTTTCTTCTGTGTATTCCACAGATCCAGAAAGCTATTACGGAGAACTATCCTACCTTTATTTGGGAAAAGCCTACGCCCTATATTTTTATTCCACCGGTCACAGGAGCGGTATAAGATCTGCCATTGCTTTTTTAAATAAATATTTTTATGAATATAAGACTCCGAGATTCCCTTTGCTACAAAGGGAGTTTTTGGGAGACTGCTACTACATGATAGGCTGGTATGAGAAAGCCAAAGCTGTTTACGACACCCTTTACAAGGAGAAAGGAAATCCCAAATATCTCATTAAGTTTGCCCTCTCTTCCGCGGTTATGGACAGTATGGAAGGATACACCCGGGTACTAAGACTTAAAGAGGAAGATATTAAAGATATAAAGGATCTTTACTACACGGTTCTCGGCTATTTTATGTTCAATATTGAAGAGTATAAAAAGGCTGTGGAGTATCTTTCCATTGCAAGAAGCATAAACCCGTATCTTGAGAATGATCCCGCTTTTTTATACAGACTCGGAGCCTCTTACTACAGGACAGGAGATATAAAAAGAGCAACCCTTTATCTGGAATTGGCTTCAAGAAGAGATTATTACGGTGAATATACGGACAAGATAAATATGTATTTAATTTTTATATATCTGGATAATAAAAACTACAAGGATGCCTTTGAGAAAATAAAGAAGTATACGGATGAAAACACGCTTCTATCAAGTAAAACAGCCCAAGCCATATTTTCCTCTTTATGGATGTATTACGATTTTCTTCAAACCTACAGTGAGTTTTTTAAGGATTACAGGTCAAAACTGAGGGATATAGTATGGCTTAATATAGAGGAGAAGAGAAGCATACTTCCCCTTCTCGGCATTTATTACCTGATCCTTAAAGAAAAACATATTGATGAAGAGGATAGGGAGGTTTTAAAGGTTAAAAATGTTTACAGGGAAGACATAGCTAATAAAACAAAGGAAATCCAATTGCTTCATAGTGTTTATGAGTCCCTATCTCCTCGTAAAGATAGCTTATTGATAGTTGATCTTTACAAGACTAATAGAAACAATGTTAAGGAAATATTCTGGAAGGATAAACAGAAAGAGATAACCGTTCTTGCACTACTTAATACGGGTGATGAGGAGGCAGTTTCACTATCAAAAGAATTGAGTAACAAATACTTAAGTAGTTATATAGAAGGTATTTATGCATTTCTTAAAGGTGATAGAAAGAGGAGTCTTAGGCTGTTAAAGGCATCTATCAAGGGTATAGATGGTACCCATAAGGTGAGGGCATTATTTCTTGTTGCTTACATAGGTGATGACCTAAAGAGCTATAAGGCATTCCTTAAGGAAGCGGAAAAGGTAAAAGGAATGGATTTTATGAAGGAATATGCTTTGTTGAGGTTAGGTGATAAATATTTTGATATGAAAAAATACGCGGAGGCGGAAAAGTATTACAGAAAGTTTATTGAACATAAGGGTGATAATAGGGATCCCTATTTCTGGTGGGCTATATTTCAAATGGGTAGGATAGGTGAGATAAGAAAGGACAAGGAACTTTTAAAATGGGTTGTCAAAAAGGCTTCGGAGACTAATAATATATGGAGTGAGGCTATAAAAGCCTTGTGGGGGTAAATTATGGACATATTTAAAGGGGCGGACGAGCTTAAACCCTTTTTAAATTATACATGGTTAAGGCATAAGGTTATACTTAGCAATATAGCCAATGCGGATACGCCGGGTTACAGGGCAAAGGATGTTATATTCCGCAGAGAATTGGGGAAAGTACTTAAATTGAAAAAAACAAGGGCGAAGCACTTGGGCGGGTTAGGTGAGGGAAGTAGTTTTAAAGTTATTGAGATTAACAGGGGCCTTGTAGGTAACGATAGAAATAATGTGAGTATAGAAGAGGAGATGGCAAAGATGGTAAAAAACAGATTGGCTTACGAAACTTATATGAGGATGGCGACAGGGTATCTGAGGAAATTGGAAAATGTGATCAAGGAGGGTAGAAGATGAATGATGTATTTAACGCATTCAATATAAGTGCATCCGGCATGTACGCCCAAAGGATAAGGATGAACACCATAGCTTCAAATCTGGCAAATTATGACTCTTATACGGAGCAAGGTGTACCTTTCCGAAGGTTGGAGGTTGTATTCAGGGCTGTTGAGGATCCTAAAGCTAAAGAAAGGGGAGAGATACCGGTAAGGGTTGAAGGTATAATAGAATCAGATGAACCTTTCAGAATGGTTTATGATCCCGACCACCCCATGGCCAATGAGGAAGGTTATGTTATGAAACCCAACATTGATCTTGCAAAGGAGATGGCAAACATGATATCCGCAATAAGGAGTTATGAGGCAAATATGACAGCTTTTAATATGACAAGGGAAATGGCGGAGAGGACATTAGAACTATGGAGATAAG
>JALWWX010000206.1 GCA_027078675.1 Aquificales bacterium
GTTCGCTACCTTACCATGTTAAATAACAGGGCTTCCCGTTTAATGCTTGATCTTGAAGCTTCCGCATGTACCGATGTTACAGGGTTTGGTCTTCTCGGTCACCTTTACAAGATGTGCAGGGCTTCCGGAGTTGGTGCCAAGATTTATTATGACAGGGTGCCTATTTATCATATGGCAATCAATTTTGCAAAGGAAAAACTGTTCCCTAAGGGGACCTATGAGAATTATAAATTTGTAGCTCCCGTTCTAAAATCAAAGTTGGAAGATTATATTAATTATCTCTTATGCGATCCGGTTACATCGGGCGGGTTGCTTTTCAGCATTGACAGAGAAAAAGAGAAGGAATTACTTAATAGGGCGGAAGATATGGAGTTGGATGTTTGGATAATTGGAGAAGTTACTGAAGGTAATGAGCTGGAGGTTTTGTAGGTGAAAAAGGTATGTATAGTTAGTCTTGGTTGTTCAAAGAATCTTGTGGACAGCGAAAGAATAGGCGGTGTTCTTGAAGAAGGCGGAGTTGTTATTGTAGATGAACCTTCCGAAGCGGATGTCCTTATAGTAAACACATGCGGTTTTATAAAGGATGCAAAGGAAGAGGCAATAGAAACAATTTTTGATTTTGTGGATGAGAATAAAAAGCTTATTGTTGTGGGGTGCCTCGTAGAAAGGTATAAGGAGATACTAAAAAAAGAGATACCTGAGATAGATGCCCTTTTCGGTACGGAAAGCTGGAAGGAAGTGGGAGAATTTTTGGGAGTTAAAACCGAAGGTTATCCTAAAAGGAGACTGATGACTCCGACATCTTACGGATATCTAAAAATCTCGGAGGGTTGTAACAGGCTATGTTCCTTTTGCTCAATTCCCTTTATAAGGGGCAGATACAGATCCTTTAAGATGGAGGATATAGAAAGGGAGCTTGATATACTTGAAGAAAGTGGAGTAAAAGAGATAAATATAGTATCTCAGGATACTACTTATTACGGCAGGGATCTGCCCGAAAACCTGGATATAAAGGATATTTTAAGGCTTGCTGAAAAAAGGAAAGGAATAAAATGGATAAGGCTTTTATACCTTTACCCTTCAGATGTAACGGATGATCTCCTCAGGTTTATTGCGGAATCGGAAAAGGTCCTTCCATATCTTGATATACCTATACAGCATATATCCGACAAGGTTTTGAAACACATGAGAAGGGGATATGATAAAAAGGATGTATATAATCTTCTTGAGAGGATAAATAAAATTTTGCCAGGTGCTGTTTTGAGAACCGCATTCATTGTTGGCTATCCCGCGGAGGATGAAAAGGATTTTGAAGAATTGAAAAGATTTGTGGAAGAGGGCCACTTTCATTGGGTACATACATTCACCTATTCACCCGAGGAGGGAACGAAAGCCTACGATTATGGAGATACTGTAGCGGAAGAGGAAAAGCTTAGAAGACAGAAAGAAATATTGAATATTCAAGAGTACATAACGGAGAAGAAATTCAGGGAGTTCATAGGTAAAAGGGTGGAGACACTCGTTGATGAAAAGGGGATAGGAAGGGGATATATGCATGCTCCGGAAATTGACGGATGCATCTATATAAAAGGAGGGGGTGAGGTAAAACAGGGTGATATGATAGAGGTTATTATAGAAGATACGATAGGTATTGATATGGTAGGGGTAAGGTATGGAAAAAAATGAATGGATGTTCCCGAGGATAAGGAGATTACCCTCATATATATTTGCTAAGGTTAATGAACTTAAATACAATCTGAGAAGACAGGGTGAGGACATTATTGATCTGGGGATGGGGAATCCGGATATACCTCCCGCCAAGCATATAATAGATAAGCTGTGTGAGGTAGCCAACAGACCCAATGTACACGGCTATTCCGCATCACGGGGGATACCGAGATTAAGAAAGGCTATCTGTGATTTTTACGAGAGGAGATACGGCATTTTACTAAATCCTGAGACAGAAGCCATAATGACCATAGGCGCAAAGGAGGGATACTCCCACCTTATGCTTGCCATGATAAGCCCAGGTGATACAGTACTTGTCCCTAATCCCACCTATCCAATACATTACTATGCTCCCATAATAGCAGGCGGTGAGGTAAGGTCTGTGCCTATTACCTCGGAGGAGGATGGAGATTTCCAAGAGGACTTTATAAAGAAACTTTATGAGATAGTTAAGGAAACGATGCCCTCTCCTAAGGCTCTTGTTATAAGCTTTCCCCATAATCCAACCACTGTGTGTGTTGAAAAGGAATTTTTAAAAGAGATAGTTAAATTTGCAAAGGAGAAAGGTATATGGATCATTCATGATTTTGCTTATGCGGATATAGCCTTTGACGGATACAAACCTCCGAGCATCCTTGAGATAGAGGGGGCAAAGGACATAGCGGTTGAGATATATTCCATGTCAAAGAGCTTTTCCATGGCGGGTTGGAGAATTGCTTTTGTTGTTGGAAATGAAATACTTATTAAAAATCTGGCTCATCTTAAAAGCTACCTTGACTACGGTGTTTTTACTCCTATTCAGGTCGCCTCAATTATAGCCCTTGACAGTCCTTATGAGATAGTTCAAAGGAATGCGGAAATATACAGGAAAAGAAGGGATACACTCGTAGAAGGTCTTAAGAGGGCGGGTTGGTTTGTTAAAAAGCCAAAAGGTAGTATGTTTGTATGGGCAAGGATTCCGGAATGGGTTTCACTTAACTCGGTTGATTTTTCTATGTTGCTTTTAAGGGAGGCTAAGGTGGCGGTGGCGCCCGGAGCAGGTTTCGGTGAGTACGGGGAAGGTTATGTAAGATTTGCCCTCGTTGAAAACGAGCTTAGGATAAAACAGGCGGTAAGGGGTATAAGGAGAACACTTGAAAAGCTTAAAGCGGGAAAAATAGATCTACAAAAGGCCGTAATATAAGTTTTGTACATGTCTTCCCTCTACAAAAAAGCACCACCTTTCTATAAATGACCCAACTGTTGCTGACATAAGAGAGAGGGCAAGAAAGGATGTGTTTGTCCCCTTTGCTATGCAGGTTATAAGAAGCATTATGGGAACCGCAAAGGTCAGTATATAGGCAGGGGGAAGCAGGGAAGGGAGCAATTTCTTACCCTTCTTATAATAAAACTCCGTTGTACAGTAGTTGTCCGTTGTACTTCCCTTATCAAGGACTTTCACTTCCCTGTTTTGAGGCAGATTAAGGGCATCGTTAAGTGTGGGCAATTTTATGATATACCTTCTTACATTATAGGCTACCCTTATAACAAGGCCGACTATAAAAAGGGAAAGGGCTATTATAAGCATTATTTTTGTTGATTCAACATTTCCGTTCAAGTAGAGGATAAGGGAGGCAAGGGATGTTCCGAGAAAACCGTACATATTTAAGAAGTATAAGGTGTTTAATGATGTGTTCCAGTCTGGTACGAAGCGATTAGATGTATATATCATTGCGGTAGAAAAGGCGCTTAGCCATCCTGTTATTACAGCGAGAATGTCCAGTATAATGTACGCCTTTGTGTTATAAGAGAGTTGAATTAAAAAGGAAATAAAAAGTAGGAATCCGAATATACCGCTGAAAACTGCCTCTCTGGAAAGCCATGAGGTATTAAATCTTTTGATAGCCTTCCATGCCCTCATCTTATGCCCGAGGTGAAAGCTGGCTGAAAAGGCACCGAGACCAATAAGGGCTGTGGCTATTAACTTTGTAATCAATATAACATTACTATTCAATCCCTTTATAAGATCTATTAAGAATATTCCAGTAAAACTACCTATTGACAGACCCGCGGTGAGAAAGAACAGTATAAGGGATATGGGTGGGTGCATCAGCGGTTTCCTCCCTTGTGCCTGCTCAATACTTCCAAGAAGATGGGATTGTCAGGTTTTAGGACATTATCATCCACCTCTACCTTTGTTTCCACCTTGGGCAGATAATGATTTGCGGGTTTCGTATCAGCGGAAGGAAACAGTATAAAGCCGTTCCTTTCCTTTATCAGTTTATAGGCTTCACTTTCAGGGTCTTCAATGTCTCCGAAAAATCTCGCCTTTGCGGGACATGTAAGCACACATGCGGGTTGTCTTTGTTCGGGTGGTAAGGCTTCATCGTATATCCTGTCTATACATAAGGTGCATTTTTTCATTACCTTGTCCGCTTCATCAAATTCACGGCATCCGTAAGGACAGTTCCATGAACACAACTTACAGCCTATGCAATCATCGTAATTAACAAGGACTATACCGTCCTTTTCCCTTTTGAAGGTTGCTCCCGTCGGACAGACGGGTACACAGGGAGGATCTTGACAATGCAGGCAGGATTTGGGTAAGTGAAGTACTTGCGTGTGGGGATAGTTACCAATCTCATAGGTCATTATCCTGTTGTACCAAACTCCCGAAGGTTTTTCTCCGTAAGGATCAAAATCGGAGAGGGGTCCGAATTCCGCTTGAGTGTTCCACTCTTTGCAATTTACCGCACAGGCATGACATCCAACACATGTATTTAGATCTATAACAAGGGCGAGCTGTCCCATTATAGTTCCCATTAATATATAGCAGATTTTCGGTAAAATTACCTGGATTTTTATTTATAAGCCCTTAATAATATCTTATGAAGCTTAGAAAGCCCCGCCCCGAAGGGCGGGTAAAGGCTAAAGGGGGGTACTAAAAGGCCATCTCACATAGGGATGTATCTATAAATTTAAATATAGCAAATTTATCCAATATTTTTATACATACAAGGGCAGGTATCTTCTTGCTTTTTCAATTTCCCTCATGTCAAAGTCTGCTGAAAGGAATGTATCGCCTTTCTCGGAAAGGCTTAGGATCTCTCCCGAAGGAGAATAAATACCGCTGTATCCTGCAAATTCCTCACCTAAGTGCTTACCCCACACATTTGCAACTACAACATAGCACTGAAGCTCCATAGCCCTTGCCCTTGACAATATAAACAGGTGTTCCTTCCGTGCCTTTCCCCACTGGGCAGGAATAAGCAGTATATCTATCCTGTTGTCTTTAAGTTCTTTAACAAATTCTGTAAATCTGAGTTCAAAGCATATCAAAATTCCTATCTTCCCCACTTTTGTGTTAAAAGTGAAATTTCCTTTTCCCGGTGATATATGCTCATGCTCCTTTATAAGAGGGAAAAGCTTTATTTTATCCCTTTTGCCCACAATTTTACCCTCTTCCAAAAGGAAAGCCCTGTTAAAGATGCTGTTTCCATCCTTAAAGGGTACGGTGAAGGAGATAATTGATTGCTTTTTAAAGGAGATTTCGCATAGCATATCAATTAAAGACGGTGAGAGATCAGCAAGTTTATCAAGATTATCGTAGTCATAACCGCAGAACCACATCTCCGGAAGCAGGACTATACTCCCGTTCTCAATGTTTTTTAACAGATCCTTAGCCTTTCGTATGTTATCTTCTGGGTTATTTGAAAGCTGGAACTGTAATGTGTAGATTCTTCTCTTCTCAGAAGAAGAAGCCCGTGCCAAGCCTTAATATACCTCCCGTGTTTTCAATCCTTATAGAATAACGGGAATCCGGATGTATATCAATACCCGCATAGAATCTCCTTTTTATCCTTCCTAAATCCCCCTTTATTAAGAAGGACAAGCGATCTCCTTGGAAAAGCAGTCCCGGACTTATGTAGCCTTCCAGTATATTTTCATAGAGTTCTCCGAAAAAGAGGGTAAATAGGGTCAATTTCTTTATATACAGGCTTATGCCTGTACCGATGTTGCCGTACAGGTAATAGGATTTATCATCCTTTTTAATTAATGAAACTTCAAAGGAGAGGGAAGGGTTATCCCTATAATTTGAAAGATAACTTCCCCTTACAACCGTCCACCTATTAAAAGATAGTTTTTCTTCCGTAAAGGAGTAACTTACTTCAAATTCCGAGACTATCGCCTCATAGCCCCTGCGGAAACCTGTCGGTTTGTCCAATATATCGTGGTAAAGGGGCCTGATATTTATGTAGGCTTTCCTATCTGCACTGTAAATTATACTTACCTTTCCCGATCGGTGGATGGAGGGTCGGGATCTCATCTCTCCGAAGATATCCGTTGGGGCTTTAAATACCTTAGGATGCTTAAGAGGATACTTGAAACTTACAAGGTGATAGGTTTCGGAGGCGCAGTTCCTGTGGGTGAAATAATAAGAGGGTTTAATATGAAGAAGTTCCCAAATGTGCAGTTTCATTAACATAAGCTCTTCTTCATTCATGGGAAGGTGTTTGGTGTACATTTTTCTTTTGTGAATCTTTACATACTTTTCAATACCTTCTTCACAAGGTATTACGGAGAAATAACCTTTGTAATAACCGAAAAGTCCTTTGAAAGGGTGAAGCAGACCTTCTTGGTCAACATCCGCGGTGTAATTTATAATCTTGCAACTCGGGGAATCTATTTTCAGGAAAAGATGCCCGAAAAGTGAGGGCATGCTGTAGGGATATTGCTCAACATATATGAGATGAACATCGTTTCCTTCCAGATATTTAAGGAACATCTTAAGATTCACGCATTTGTCTATATTGAATGGCATGTTTGTCTTCAAATGAAGAAAATAAGCCCTTGCGGGAAACCTGCATATTTCATTTGGTTTATTGAAAAGTAAATCTATTGTGCTTTTTAGCTCCGCCTCCGGGTCTGTCATTCCGAAAGGAGAAAGAAAAAAATAAGGATCATCTATCTCGCTTCTGCCGTCTTTGTAATGGAGTAAGTAAAGCCATACAGTGCTTTTGTGAAGCTCCATATTTATGGCTGATCTTATACACTCCTCCTTCCTTTTGCAGGAATAGACCGCTGTGTTTATTAACAGTATGATGATAATAATCCTTAACATGTTACCCCCCTCCTAATATCTATTTTTTACCAATTTTATGTCCTCCTCAATCTGTTTTTTCAATTCCTTAACATCTGAAAACTTCTTCTCCTCCCTTATAAAATCAAGAAATTCAACCCTTAGCCTTCTGCCTTTTAGCTCACCTTCAAAATTTATTAAATGGACCTCCAGGATCCTCGTTTTTTCACCGAAGGTGGGTCTGTAGCCGTAGTTGGCAACACCTATGTGGGTACCGTTAATCCTTACCGCATATACGCCCTCTTTAAGGCATAGGTTTGATGTATTCTTAAGGTTTGCTGTGGGAAAACCTATGTTTTTACCTCTTCCAGAACCTCTTATAACCTTCCGCTCTATCCAGTACCTTCTTCCCAGGAAAAATTCTGCTTCCTTCAGCCTTCCCTCTTTTAGTAACCTTCTTATTAGCGTACTGCTGACGATCTTCCCGTTTTCCGTGTAGGGTTCAACATATCCTACCTCAAAACCCATCTTTTCTCCCACTTCTCTTGCAAGTTCAACTTCTCCCTCCCTGCCGTAACCGAATCTCCAGTCGTAACCAACCAGTAGATATTTACAGCCGAGCTTCTCATAAATTATTTTTTCCAAAAACTCCCTTGCCCTTATTTTTGAAAAGCTCTTAGTGAACTTTATAAAGACAAAATAGTCAACACCCGTCTCCCCAGCCATAACTATCTTTTCGTAAATGTCAGATATTTCACAGAATCTTACACCGGGTGATAATACTTTTAGGGGATGGGGGAAAAAAGTAAGCAGTAGGGTTTTAAGATTTCTCTTTTTAGCTTCTTCGCCGAGTTTTCTGACCAGAAATCTATGACCCTTATGAAAACCGTCAAAATTTCCTACCGTGATTGCGGTACTTTCGCTGAGCCTCTCTATGCAAGGTAGCTTACTACCGAAGGGGTTTGAGCATTTAAGGGATGTTAATAGAAAGGTTTCCATCCATTATCCGGGGGGCCAGCTCATGGATCTTCCACCTATCAGGTGTAGGTGTAGATGAAACACACTTTGACCCGCATCCCTTCCCACATTAAATACAAGCCTGTAACCCTTGTTAAGATTTTCATCAGGTGCTATTCCCATTTTTTCCGCTATTTTCCTTGCCGTAACAAACATGTGTCCTATGAGGGCGCTATCCCTGTCATCAACAGTTTGTATGCCCATTATGTGCTTTTTAGGAATTATTAGGATATGAACCGGGGCAACTGGATTTATATCTTTGAAGGCATAAACGGTTTCATCCTCATATACCTTCTCGGAAGGTATCTCCCCTGCTACTATCTTACAAAAGATGCACTCATTCATCACATTTCATTATATCAAAGGGTGTTATTTTGTGAATTCTAAAAGATAGTGGTATGGATAAACATTGTACTCTTTAATCTCTTTAAAATTGTTTGTTTCAAGGAAAGATATTACCTCTTCTATAGGTACCCTCTCCTCAATAGGTGGACCTGCGGGAGATTCTACAGGATGCCAATCTATTATATATCCCCTACCCTCTTTCTTCATTATCCTTCTGACCTCATCAAATATGGCTTCCCTGTTTAAAAGTTCATGAAAAACATTGGCAAGCAGTATTCCGTCAGCGGATTCATCGGGTACGGGTATCTCCTCTTCCGTACATTTAATAAATTCTATGTTTGTGATTTTTTCATCCTTTGCTCTTATTCTGCATTTTTCCAACATGCTTTCTTCAATATCAACCGCATAAACCTTTTTAACCAATTTTGCTAAAGGAAGGGCAAAATATCCCGGACCGCAACCTATATCAACCCACACTTCGTTCTCAGAGGGATTTGCTATTTCAAGAAATTTGCCCACATCTTGCCATTTCTTTCTTTCAGGATCTACAAGTACTTCCCACCTTTCTGGGGGAAACTTGAAAGTCATGCTTAATATGATAACATTGTATTGTGCGAATAGGTGTTCTGGTTTCGGGAAGGGGTTCAAATCTGCAAGCCATAATTGACAACATTGAGAAGGGAAAGCTGAAGGTTGATATACCCTTAGTTATATCAGACAATCCAGAGGCTAAGGCCCTGGAAAGATGCAGAAGGCACGGTGTTCCCTACAGGGTTATTGAAAGAAAGGCTTTTAAGAATAAAAGGGAATTTGAGGAGAGAATGGTTATGGAATTGGAAGATAAAGGAGTTGATCTTGTTGTCCTTGCGGGATTTATGAGGGTACTAAGCCCCTATTTTATAAGCAAATTTCCTCTGAGGATAATAAACATTCATCCTTCTATTCTTCCTTCTTTTAAAGGTCTTGATGCTCAGGGTCAAGCTATAAAATACGGTGTTCTCTTTTCGGGATGTACTGTTCACTTTGTTGACGAAACGGTTGACGGCGGTCCTATTATTGCCCAAGCTGTAGTTCCCGTATTCCCTGGAGAGTCTTCGGATAGTTTGGCGAAAAGGATACTAAATTATGAACACAGAATATTACCCCAGGTAATTCAGTGGATTTCGGAAGGCAGGGTTTATGTCAAAGGTAGGGAAGTAAAGGTTAAGGGGGCAACCTACGGAACAATTCCCTTCAACCCTGATCTGGAACAGTTTTAATCAGGGGAATTTATTATAATTATTATTGTTTCTTATAAGGAGGTGAAGGTCATGACATACATGTTTAGAACAGCTTTGCTTTTGGGTCTGTTAACTGGGTTGTTTCTATTTTTGGGTAAGGTCATAGGGGGAAATACGGGGCTTGTAATTGCCCTTATTATTGCGGGTATCATGAACTTTGTATCTTATTGGTTTTCGGACAAGATAGTTCTTGCCATGTACAGGGCTAAAGAGATTCCTTATGATGAAGCACCTTGGCTACACAATATGGTTGAGGAGCTTGCCAGAAGGGCAAATATGCCAAAACCTCCCATTTATCTTGTTCCCATGGAACAGCCCAACGCTTTTGCTACGGGAAGAGGTCCTGGAAATGCTGCGGTTGCGGTAACATCTGGTATCTTAAACCTTCTCAATGAAGATGAACTAAGAGGTGTTCTTGCCCATGAACTTGCCCATATAAAGAACAGGGATGTTCTTATAGCTTCCATTGCCGCTACAATAGCGGGTGCCATATCAATGGTAGTCAACTGGCTCCAGTGGATGTTAATATTTGGTTTTGGAAGATCAGATGAAGAAAATAACAATCCCGCTTCAATAGTTGGCAGTATACTTCTTATCATAGTAACACCGATTATAGCAACAATAATTCAGCTTGCCATATCAAGGTCAAGGGAGTATCTTGCTGATGAGACTGGAGCGAAGATATGCGGTTGTCCCATGTCCTTAGCAAGAGCGCTTGATAAGATACATAAATATGCGGTTACTATGCCTACACATGTAAATGAAGGCACCGCCCATCTGTTTATAGAGAATCCACTTGCTGGTAAAAATATTATGGAGCTATTCTCAACCCATCCCCCTGTTGAAAAGAGGATTCAAAGGTTGATGGAACTCGCTAAAAGAATGGGACAGCCTGTGTAAGAGGAGAGTCATATGGCTAAACTTATTGTGAACGGTAAAGTAATAGGTGAGGTGGAAGGTGGTACAAAGCTGGGGGATCTACATCATGAGATAGAGAAAGCGGGTATTGAATTCGGATGCACCGACGGACAGTGCGGTGTATGTGTATGTACTGTAAAGAGGGGACTTGAGTGTGTTGAAGAGCCTTCAGAAGCGGAGGAAGAAACACTTTGGAGAATAGGCGAGTATGAGGAGAATAGAAGGCTTACGTGTCAGTTAGTTATAAGGAATGGTGCATGTGATATTATTGAGCTTGAATCGGAAGAGTGACTTACTATCTCCATGTAGCTTAACTTATCTGAACGGGTTTCGGTACGGCCCGTTCAGTCCCCACCATTTTGACCTTTTATCCTAAATTATTATCTTTATGTACCCCTCTATAGTTTTATCCAAATGATGGTCGTCTTCCACCTCCACATAGGTTTTCACCTTCACTTTTGAGACAAACAATCTGGTCCTTTCTATAGGTATAACCTCATCCCTTGTTCCGTGTACTATTTTTATATCAACGGGCGGGTTTTCTGGAAAGTGTACCTTGTCTCCCTCAATAATTTCATAACCGTTCTCTATTATGTCCTTTGCAAATTCCTTTGAAATGCTTACTTTGTTACCTTCTTCCTCAAAGGTTAATTCTTCTTTACCTTTAAGCCATTTACTTATATCATCCTTAACATGGTTTTTTATAAGGGCAAGGGTTTCAAAGGAAGGTGCCAGTAAGATTAGCTCTTTAACATTGTACAGCTCTTTGTACCTTATATAGTTTGTTGCAACGTATCCGCCGTGAGAACTACCGCAAAGTGTTATATGTTCGTACTCTGCAGAAAACCCCCTTATTATAATCTCAAGAAGATCAAGGGTTGCAGTTGTACACGTCTTTTCATAATCCATATCAAGGGCAAAAAAGGAGTAGCTTTTTTCTTTATTGAAAAACTCCCTAAGAAACCTTATCTTTTCCCCGCCCACATTGGAAAACAAACCGTGTAGATGGATCCACAACCTGTTGTGGGTGTTTTTATCGTAGTAATACATTGATTTTATTTTATACATAACCTGACTCTTTCTACTTGATAAAATCTTTATAAAGATCCGTTTAAAAAACTTGACAAAATTATGCTAAAATATAATTTAGTCTTAAAAAAGGATTGGAGGAGGTTACTGATATGGCGGAAAAGATACTTGGTATAGACCTTGGTACTACAAACTCGGTTGTAGCTGTTATGATAGGAGATGAGCCTACTGTTATTGCTAATCAGGAAGGGTCAAGACTTACTCCTTCCGTTGTATCATGGACTAAGGAAAAAGAAATACTTGTAGGGGAGCCTGCAAAGAGGAGGGCGGTTCTTGACCCAGAAAACACTGTTTACGAATCAAAGAGATTCATAGGCAGGAAGTACGATGAGGTTATAGAGGAAGCAAAAAGAGTTTCATACAAAGTTGTACCAGATGAAAAGGGAGATGCTTCCTTTGATATTCCTAATGCAGGCAAAAAGGTCAGACCGGAAGAGGTCGGCGCCCATGTGTTGAGGAAGCTTAAAGAAGCTGCTGAAGCCTATCTCGGGGAAAAGGTTACAAAAGCTGTAATAACCGTTCCCGCTTACTTTAACGAAAGGCAAAGGCAGGCTACAAAGGATGCGGGTAAAATAGCGGGTCTTGAGGTTCTTAGAATACTGAACGAGCCTACAGCTGCAGCTCTTGCTTACGGGCTGGATAAAAAAGAGAATGTGAAGATATTGGTGTATGACTTCGGTGGTGGTACCTTTGATGTTTCTATTCTTGAAGGTGGTGAAGGTGTCATTGAAGTTAAAGCCACCGCGGGAGATACCCATTTGGGTGGTGCGAATATTGATGAGAGAATTATAGAATGGTTGATAGATGAATGTAAGAAGGAAACGGGTATTGATCTTAGAAAAGACAGAACCGCCTTCCAAAGGTTAAAGGAGGCTGCGGAACAAGCCAAAAAAGAGCTTTCCTTTAAGCTTGAAACGGAAATAAATCTTCCCTTCATAACAATAGATCCTAACACCAATCAACCTATTCACCTCCAGAAGAAACTCACGAGGGCAAGGCTTGAGGAAATGATAAAGGACCTTATAGACAGGACAATGGATATAGTGAAAAGGGCATTGGAAGATGCCAAACTTTCACCTTCTGATATAGACGATGTTGTCTTGGTGGGTGGATCTACAAGGATACCTCTTGTTCAGCAAAGGATAAAAGAGTTCTTTGGTAAAGAACCCCATAAAGGTGTTAATCCGGATGAGGTTGTTGCGGTAGGTGCTGCCATACAGGCGGGAGTTCTCTCCGGAGATGTTAA
>JALWWX010000207.1 GCA_027078675.1 Aquificales bacterium
GAACCTGTTCTAGTAAATATACAATAAATGCTATCTGGTTTACACACTTTAACTTTCCACTTTGAAACAGAATTTGTGTTCTTATACCATCCTACGATAAAAGCTTCTCCTCTTACCAAGATAGGAATAGTGTCTTCTGTCTTGGTAGTATAAGCATGTATAGGTCTGTCTCCCTCATTTGACTGTGCTACAACAACTATAAAACCAATGCCTGAAAGCTCATCAATTTTCCTGTCAAGCAATCCAGTACCGTCATGGGGATCCATATGTGTTCCCAAAGAAAGGTTAACCACCACAGGCTTTTTGAGGGCTTCCGCCTTTCTCTTAATCCACTCAAGGCATTTTATTAGTTCCGTATCCGTATATTCCAACAATGAACACACAACAAGGTCCGCTTCGGGAGCTACACCTCTACCAAATATACTAACATCTGATCCAGCAGAAATCCCAGCAACAAGTGTACCGTGTCCGTTACTATCATAAAAGTTACAATTACCAAGTTGTATAGCTAAATTAATAAAACCTTCATTAAATTCACAAACACCAACATCCTGCACATAATTTCCACCAGACTTAGAGCAGATATACTCATCAATAACACGTCCCAAAAATTTTACCCTCGTGTTGCCCTGCGAATCCAAAAAAGCTGGATGGCACGCATTTATTCCTGAGTCAATAATTCCTACTATTACACCCTTCCCCGTTGCCTGCGCATCGCTTGCCTTTGTTCCCAGAAGATATTCTTTCATAATATTTGACGTATATATATTTGTCCTCGGCACCCCTACAGTGATTATCCTATATTCAATTCCATTAACATTTAAACTCAAATTTCCCCTTGAACCGTCACAGAAAAGCAACGTTGAATTAAAAAAATTTTCTTCAACAGGACATATATTGGGATCATAAGTTAAACTACTCGTGGCAGGGTTTATGTATATCCAAAAAAAATCACTATGCCCGGAAATATTTATATTAGACTGTCCACTTCCGTAAAAGCCCCATGACTCATTCCTTAATATATCAACCTTGGGATGAACCTTCCTGGGTGCTTCTATATAAATTATGTTAGGATCTTTTATCAAGTCCTCTAAAACCCTTTCTGAAAGGTTCACAACCTTTACTTTGCCGTCCTTCGTAAGAACCTTTCACCCCATATAGTGTTATATATATTTATTTTATATTATATAAAGCAGATATTTACCCCCCTCCATCCTAAATATAACTTAAACCTCCTTCTCCTTCAGAGCCTCCTCCACCCTACTTTCAAGAAATTTAATCATATCCTCCGAAGGCAGTATTGTTTTACCGTTCCATTTGAATTTAAGCCCCTCAAGTCTTTTAAGTATTCCGCGTTCAATACCTCCTTGGGATATAAGAAGGGGAACAACTATAACATCACCCGATACACTTAGTTGTCTAACAAGCGCCCTGAGATGTTGTTTTGCTTGATCATAAATAGGCTTGGGTGCATCATCCCTTACAGTTACACTCAAAATAGCCCTGAAAGTTTTCCCTTTCTCTTTCAGTACTTCTTGCACACATTTTTTAGCCATTGATTCCATGGTTGTTAACCATCCTACATTGTCATCCTCGCTGTTAGGTCCATGGGCTACAAGGATAACAGATTCCTGAGAAGGATCCTCACTTAACTCCAAAATCCTTTGGCATACTATTGATGTTACAATCGGATGATCATCAAGTGGGTCGGTGAGAATTATCTCAGCCTTCGTCTCTATAGGCTTTATTGTTTTGAGCTTTTCATTTATTATTTTGACAGCCCTGCTGTAAAGAGATACCGCCTCTTCCTTTTCCTTCCCAGTTATGTAAAGGGATACCACCTTTTCAAATACATCGGGGGGAGGCATCTCATCCTGTATCCACCAAGCAAGGGGCGGGGGAAGTTTATCAAATATATCCCACAGAGGTCTTATAATCTTCCTTTCCTCCTTTGATAGGTGAACCATTGGATCATCGGGAAACTCTTCTGAAAAGCCCAATATATAGCGAAGCTGTCTTATTATGGGACTGTAAGAGGAAACAAAAAGCGGAATTACTACAACCTTTTCAACACCCTTCTCCTCAAGCCTACGCAAAGCCTTCTCTATCTTTACGGGATTCGCCATACCGAAGGCAACTTCCACATGGTACTTTTCTTTAAGAGGTTCCACCGCATTCATAACCGTTTCATTCCACAAAGGCTTACCGCCATGGGCGAGAACTAACACACCAACCTTTGAAGCGTGAGAAAAGCCAAAATGTATAACAAAAATGCCAATAAGCAAAACCGCTTTTACCATCTTTCACCTCCCTTTTACCTAATTGTGAAGATCCTTTTTGCAATACTCTATGATAGGAGTCATGGAATAGAGATTGAAATTCAATTTCAAATAGTTTAGATATATCATGGAAAGACTAAGGGAAGCGGTGGATTACGGAGTAATAGGCATACTCCTCCTTATGAGTATCATAGCCTTTACAGTTGCCATAGAAAGGTGTATTTTCTTCAGAAGCATTGATTTGTCCTCATATAAAAATAAGAAGATCCTTGAAGTAGAATTAACAAAGTACCTTCATCTAATAGCTACAATAGGATCAAATGCCCCTTATATAGGTCTTTTGGGAACTGTCCTTGGGATAATGTTAACCTTCTACGATATAGGAACAGAAGGTTACGCAGATCCCCGAAAAATAATGACAGGTCTTGCCTTAGCCCTCAAAGCTACCGCTGTGGGCTTACTTGTAGCGATACCTTCCATTATCCTATACAACCTCCTTCTCAGAAAGGTGAAGGTAATACTTTCGCTGTGGGAAGCTAAATACGGAGAGACGAAGGATAAATGAGAATAGCAAAAGCTTTTGTTTTTTCTCTAACTATTCACGGAGGAGCAATCTTTATGCTTACGGAAGTTTTTGATAGCATGAAAGTGAAAACAGGGTTTGAGGATCCATTAAGGGTAAATATAGAAGTAAGTAACATAAAGTTTGAAACAAAAGAATCTAAAAGCATAGTTAGAGAAGTAAAAAATAAATCCACTCCTAAATTTAATAATCCTAAATTTAACGATGATGATAATGATAACAAAGCTAAGGAAAATGAAATATCCAGAGAGATAGTTAAGGAGACAGAAAAAAGAGCTATAGAAAACCGAGAAAGAGAAATCAAAAAAACAGAAGCCTCGGGAGATAAAAACGAATTACAAGAACAAACAATAGAAAATGATGAATTAATAGAAGAAACCCAGAATGAAAAAGCGGAAAATGTGGAGGATAGTTATAGTGAGGAAAGTATGTTAAGTTATCAGGAAGAATATAAAAGAGAACATTTAGAAAAAATAAGGGAAGCGGTCAGAGGTTTTTTGAGATACCCGCTTATAGCCCGCAGGATGGGTTGGGAAGGAACGGTCATAGTCTGTTTTACATTGTATCCAGACGGAGAAATAAGAAATCTCAAGGTGGAAAAGAGTTCCGGTTTTGAAATCCTGGATAAGTATGCCCTTAAAGCGGTTTCCAAAGCCTCCCCCTCCTTTCCGCGTCCGTCAGAACCCGTTACCATTGTCCTTCCAATAACCTATCGCTTAGAGTGAAGTATTTCATATACTTCCCTGTATTCCCAACCAGTAAAATCTTCCCAGAAGTCCTATATCAAAATCCTTATTGTCACCCAAATTATCCACACCTCCTACAAGCCTAATATTTCTATAAATATTTCTTGATAGGCTTATATGTAAAAGACCGAAGTTCTTTTCTTCATTGGGTGCATACAAAAAGCCGTTTACCAGTTCTCCGAAGAGGGCTACTCTGAAAGTCTTTTCATTTAAAACAATCCTGCCCACAGCCCTGTGTCTTGGTCTCTGTAGCAGAGGTTCTCTGTTTACAATATCCCTCGCCTGCATATATGTGTAGGATATACCCAGTATCACCTTGTTTGCCCTTTTACTACGAAGGGATATCTCCGCTCCATGTATTTCAGCCTTACCTATATTTTTATAGGTTATTAGAGCAGTACCTGTAGGAACGGTAATTCCGTTCGCGGTGCACCCAGGGGTACCACCCATACATACAAAGCTTGTATCTATAAGATCTTCCGCCTTAGTATAGAATATTCCTCCTTTAAAAGTAATATTTTTGTAAATATCTATCTCTAATGAAGCATCTATATTGTCCGTCTTCTCACTTTCAAGTTGTGGGTTGCCTACCACCCAGTAGCCGAAACCGGGGAAGAAAATAAACAGCTCCCTCGGGCTTGGCGTCTTAAAACCTTTTGCGTAATTAGTTTTTAATCTTATACGTTCTGTCGGTACAAATGTTGCCCCTATTTTTGGACTGAGGTTGCTTTCAAACCTGTCACTATCATCGTACCTTACACCACCTATGATAAAAAGATTCTCCGATAAAAACAGCTCATCCTGTATATAAAGGGCGTAATAGTCTATTTTTTCCATATAACGATCCTTTGATATGCTTTCTCTAACAACTTTTCCCTTATATTCTCCTCCCCTTATACGTGTTCCGTTAAAAATTTCCCTTCTTATTTCTCCGCCAGCAGTAAACCTGTGGCTGTTCAAGAATGTCCTGCTTAACCATGTTTCAAAGACATAAAGATCCCTGTCCGCCACATCAAAGTCCATAAGCCTATTACCCGCCTCTCTCCTAAGCTCATAGTCCTTATCGTAAAGGGAGGCGTAACCTCTTATGAATAGCTTCCAATTCTTTTGATCCCTATCAAAACTTAGGGAAATATTCTGCCTTGCATTATTGTGGATAACCTTTACATTTGACGGACCCATCTTAAGCACACCCTTTTCGTCATGATCCATGTAATCGTAATCAAACCTGACCTTTGATCCGCCAGAAGGATAGTGGAAAAGGGACAGCCCAGTATTTTTAACATCCAGTAGAAAAGAGGGGGTTGTTCCGTCTGGAAGTTTGTAAGCATTCCTGTTCTTTATCCTTCCGAATACACCTACGTTAAATCTACCCCTTTTACCCGTATATGCGGAGAAGGAAAGTTGTCTTTCATCGGGCGGAGATCCGTACCTAAGGGAAAAATTCACTTCCCTTTTTAATGGCTCTCTCGTTATTATGTTTACAACTCCTCCGAGGGCATCCGTTCCGTAAAGCACCGAGGCGGGACCTTTCATTACCTCTATCCTTTCTATTCTGTCCAAGGTAATTCTGTCCAGCTCAAAGGTTCTGTCAACCTCACCGGAAAGACGCTTTCCGTCTATGAGTATGAGTATCCTGTCTTGGGTAAAACCTCTTATACCAAGAAAGTCGGTTCCACGGGACCTCATTATGAAAAGACTTGAATCAAACAGCAATATGTCCCTCAGGCTTTCCGTACTCCTAAGCTCCAACTCCTCATCCCCCACGCTCGTAATTGAAGAGGGTGCAGTTTCAATATCTATTTCATGGCGCGTTTCCGTAACAACCACATCCTCAAGCTTAATAACCTGTTCGGAAGACAAGACCGCGGTAGGAAGAAGGAACAAAATCTTTATATACCTCATCTCTTACCTCCCACAGATATTACAATGCCCTTATACCTTCTTATTACCCTGAAGCCCATCTCCTCCGCCAAGCTCAAGATCTTTTCATCTTCCACAGGGATCATAAAGATCAACTTGAACTCTTCCAAAGACACCTTTCTTTTAAAAGACAAGGCAATCCTTAAACGCTCCTTTATGTACTCCTCCATAAGCCACGGATCATTCGGCATAGCCTATCACCTCCCTGCATATTTTATATGGAAATGAAATTGAATCTCAATCTCTAAATGACGATGATTTAGATCAGCTAAGCCTAAACAGGATCCTTTCTTTAGAATTGTTGAATTTTTAAAAATCTTCTTAAAATTGTGAAATAAAATCGTTTTTATTAACCAAAAATAATGTTAATAAATGTTTAATAAATGTTAAAAAGAACGTTATTAAACCGTTAAATAAAGAGATTGAATTAACAGAGTTATAGGAATATCATTTTTGCATGCACATATTCTTAGCTTTTTTTATACTTCTTATAAATATTTCTTTTGCGGATCAGCTGGACGATCTAATAGATTTCGCACTAAGAAACAATCCAACCCTTAAATCCTTTGAAAATTTAATTAAGTCAAAGGATATAAGATCAAGATACAAACTTACGCTTCCCAATCCTGTGGTAGGTTTCGCCCTGCAAAGTGTAGAGCTTGAGTATCCCTTTCCGAGGGCACAAAATCCCATGAGCGGTTTGGGTTTCTTCTTTTCACAAAGATATACACTTCCCGTAAAGAGGGAAAAGGACTCTTTGATAGCAAAAGAGACGGAAGAGAAAATAGAAGCAGAAAGGGAGCTTTTTAAAAAGCAACTTATAAGGAGCATTAAGGAGAGCTATTACGATTTTCAGTATTCCTACATGCTTGAGGAACTCTCCCTTTCAATAAAAAAGGAAATTGAAGATATCCTTGAGGTCTCAGAAGAACACTACATATACGGAAGGGCGAACTTGGCAGACCTTGTATTCCTTAAGGTGGAGCTTGGCAGGATTGAGGAGCAGATAGTCTTTGCCCGTAATCTGAGACTTAAAAGCCTTGCGATAATAGAAGCACTGGCGGGAGGCAAGGTTGATCTAAAAAAGGAAAAGCTTGAAGCTGTACCCTTTCCCTCTCCCCTTGATGTAGAAAAGAGTCCCTATATAAGGGTTGTAGAAAAGGAAATAAAGGTTTTGGAGGCGGAGGAAGAAAGACTAAAGGTTGAACATCTTCCGGACATAACCCTAACGGGTGCTTATCTGTTAAGACCCGATATACCAGATCTTATAACCCTTAAGGCGGGGATAACCGTTCCCCTTTGGTATGAAAGAAAGGAAAAGCTGATGGTTATGGAGAAGAGGGAGGAGATAAGGGGAAAACATCTCTTTCTTGAAGGTGTGAAGCTAAGAGTAAAAGGTGAATATGAAGCCCTCAAATCCGTATATCTTTCCCTACGGGAGACCCTTGATATAGTCAGGAAAGAGATAGAGGACAAAAAGAAGGAGATAGAGAGCCTTAATATAGCCTTCACCTACGAGAAGGAGGACTTCAGGGATCTCTTAAGGGCTTACAGGGAATTGTGGAATTTGAGACTTAAGGAGATAAAGCTTATTGTTGATCTCCTTAAAGTAACAGCAAGGGCGGAGGAACTGATATGAGGTGGATGCTTTTATTAGTATTTATCACTGTTACAACAGTAGGTATATATTCGTGTGCTTCAGAAAATAAGGAAGTAGAAACTGCAAAGGTTGAAGAGAAAAAAGAGGTGTACACCTGCCCCATGCATCCCCAGATAAGGAGTGATAAGCCGGGAGAATGTCCTATATGTGGTATGGCTTTGGTACCTTTAAAGGAAGCCCAACATGATGAACATAAGAAACACATAATGGTAGCCCACCACAAAGTTCAACTTGTTGGAATAGTAACAGAAGAGGTAATAAGAAAGGAACTCATCAAGAGCTTTTCAACGGTGGGATTTGTTGAATACAACAAGGAAAAGATAGTGGATGTAACAGTAAGGGCGGACGCGTGGATTGAGGAAACCTTTGGAAGATTTGAAGGCGAACTTATTAAAAAGGGTGACCCGTTGATGAAAATACTAAGCCCTGACATTGAAGTAGCCATAAGAGAGTACGAACTGGCAAAGGAGAAGGGAGATGAGGAGCTTATAAGATCCGCAAAGGAAAAGCTTGAATATCTTAAAGCTCAAAGCATTATCAGATCTCCCATAGATGGCTTGATCATAAAGAAATTTGTTAATGAGGGCGGATATGTAAAGGAAGGTCAAACAGCCTACAGGATAGTGGACATATCAGAAGTATGGGTAATAGCTGAAATCCCTTATCGTCTATTCCCTTATGTGGAAGAGGGGATGGAGGTACTTGTAACCCCGAGGGACAATCCGGAGGAGATGTATGACGGCGTTGTGGATTACATCTTTCCCCAAACTGACAGAATGGCAAGAACTGTCAAGGTGAGAATAAAGATAGATAATCCCGAGTATAAATTAAAGCCGGATACCCTCGTTGAAATCCTGCTTGAAAAGGAGCTCGGAGAAGCCCTCGTTGTACCCGAAAGTGCGGTTGTTGATACGGGTAAAAGGACGGTCGTATTTGTAGAAACGGGAAAGGGTATGTATGAACCGCGGATGGTAAAGCTCGGTAAAAGGGCGGAAGGTTACTATCAGGTACTGCACGGCTTGAAGGAAGGGGAAAAAGTTGTTGTAAGAGGAACATTCCTGCTTGATTCTGAAGCACAGCTGAGAGGACTTTATGGGACCGCCTCAGCGGGAGGACACCATCACTGAAAGGAGGTATAAGCCATGAGGAAACTGCTTTTTACGGGACTTTTGAGCATGTCCTTGGCTTTTGCCCATGGCGTTCCAGATATGGATATCAAAAAGGAATCCCACGGTATGGGAATGCATCACATGTATATGGGAATGCCCATGATGTTTATGAAGGATCCGGAGATAAGAAAGCTCGTTAAAGACCACATGAAAGAGTGCAGGAGGGAACTGAAGAAGAAGCTTATGAAACATCCCAAGGTTATAAAGCACATGCTTAAAACCCTGCTTATGAACAAGGAAGAGCTTCAAAAGGTGCTTGAAGAAAATCCGGATTTAAGGGATGAGCTTAAAACCCTCTTAGGAGGTTGAGGCGATGAGAAAACTTACATTGATGATGATAACCCTGAGTCTTTTAGCCTTTTCCCAGCCTTCCCAAAAGCTGGAAGGCAAGCGATGTGTAATATGCAACATGGATGTTAATATGTCTCCCGAGCTTACCTCACAGGTAAAGCTATCGGATGGCACATACAAGTTTGCGGAATCTCCCAAACACATACTCCAGTATTACTTCAAGAATAAGGAGAAGGTTAAAGAGATATGGGTGAAGGATTACAACACGGGAAAGTGGATTGATGGCAAGAGGGCATACTATGTAATCATTGAGGAAGGTCCGATGGGCAAGGACCTTGCCCCTTTCAAGAGCAGGATAAAGGCTAAGAAGTTTGCGAAAGGCAAAAAGGTTTACAAATTCTCTGATATAACGCCCGATCTCCTTAAGCACCTTGACATGGATATGAAGATGAAGGGACACGGACACTGATGATGTACAACGGCCACCATACCTTCATGTGGGTGCTGGGCATTTTACTACTTGTTCTGATAGTTCTGGGGATAGTAGCCCTTATCAAATACATAACAAAGGAGTAATGCCATGCATGAGCATAAACATCACCATCATCATGCGGAAAAGGGTGCGGGGGGAGTAAGGTATGTATGCCCTATGCACCCAGAGGTTGTATCGGACAGTATGGGTAAATGTCCAAAGTGTGATATGGATCTGCTTCCGGAACACATCGTAAAAAGACATGAAGAGAAACATGAACATAAACACGACCATCATGAACACCACATTATGGAAATAAAAAGAAAGGCTATAGTAACAACCGTATTAACCGTGCCGGTTCTTTACTTCTCCGAAAGCTTTCAAAGTTTCCTCGGATTCAAAGCCATAGACATACCCCTTAAGGAGTGGATCTCTCCCCTTCTATCAACGGTGATCTTCATATACGGGGGATCCTTCTTTATAAAGGGATCCTTGGATGAGCTGAGGTCAAGAAAACCGGGAATGATGACACTCATAGGCGTAGCCATAACCACCGCCTTTTTATACAGCATATCAACCGTATTTTTCGGAGGGAAAGAGTTCTTCTGGGAGCTTACCACCCTTATAGTTATCATGCTCTGGGGACACCTTATAGAGATGAAATCCGTTCTGGGTGCCTCAAGGGCGCTTGAATCCTTGGTCAAATTGATGCCTACCAAGGCAAACCTTATAAAGAACGGAGAGGTTATTGAGATTGATGTATTCAAGATAAAGAAGGGGGATCTGCTACTGGTAAAGCCTGGGGAGAAAATACCCGTTGACGGGGAGGTTACGGAAGGAGAAACCCATGTTAATGAAGCCTTCCTGACGGGTGAGTCAAAGCCTGTGGTGAAAAAACCTGGCGATAAGGTAATAGGCGGATCCATAAACATAGACGGATCTATAAAAATGAGGGCGGAGAAGGTGGGAGAGGAACTGTATCTTAATCAGGTTATAAAGCTTGTAAAAGAAGCCCAAGAATCCAAAACAAGGCTCAGCAATCTTGCGGATAGGGTCGCCTTCTATCTGACCATAGTAGCCATAGGAACGGGCGGTATAACGCTGTTTGTGTGGCTTTTATTCGGAAAGGATTTTCAATTCTCCATAGAAAGGGCTGTGACTGTTATGGTTATAGCCTGTCCTCACGCCCTCGGCGTTGCCATACCCTTGGTGGTTGCGGTATCAACCTCCTATTCAGCAAGGAACGGTATATTGATAAGGAACCGTTTAGCCCTTGAAACAGCAAAAGATATAGATGCGGTTTTGTTTGATAAAACGGGTACCCTTACGGAAGGTAAATTTGGTGTAACAGAGATTATTGCAAAGGACGGTGTGGATAAGGATTACCTTCTTAAGCTTGCATCGTCCCTTGAAATAAGATCGGAGCATGTGATAGCACGGACAATAGTTGAATTTGCAAAGGAGAAAGGCGTTGAAATCCTTGAAGTATCTGAGTTTAAAGCTGTTGCGGGCAAAGGTATAGTGGGAACGGTGGACGGAAAAAGGGTGGGTGTGGGGACCCTAAAACTTATAGAGGAGCTGGGAATTCCCAAGAATAACAAACTAATAGATATTGCGGAGGAGTTTGAAAGGAACGGCAATACGGTTGTCTTTGTAAGTATTGACGAGAGCTTGGCGGGTTTCATAGCCCTTTCCGACAGGATAAGGAAGGAATCCTTTGAAGCGGTAAGGGAACTTAAGGAAATGGGTAAGAGGGTTTTTATGATTACGGGTGATGCGGAGGAAGTTGCCAGAAAGGTGGCAAAGGATCTGGGAATAGATGACTTTTTCGCAAGGGTTCTGCCCCATCAGAAATCTGAGAAGGTAAAAGAACTTCAGGAGAGGGGATTAAAGGTAGCCATGGTCGGAGACGGTATAAACGATGCCCCCGCCCTCGTACAGGCGGATATAGGTATAGCCATAGGAAGTGGAACGGATGTTGCCATTGAGAGTGCGGACATAATACTTGTAGGTAACGATCCGAGACAGATCCCCCGTATTATAAGACTTTCTTCCCTCACCTACAAAAAGATGATTCAAAACCTCCTCTGGGCTGTGGGCTACAATGTGTTTGCCATACCTTTGGCGGCGGGCATACTCGCACCCGTCGGCATAATACTTAAACCTGCGGTGGGTGCCATCTTAATGAGTGCAAGCACGGTTATAGTCTCAATAAATGCGCTCCTTTTAAAAACAAAACTCACATAGGATCAGGAGGATCGGTAAATGGTTAAATTCACTGAGATACTGCTCAGAAACAGGATAATCCTTATATTCGTATCCGTTTTCCTGCTTCTATACGGTGCCTACTCTTTAAAACAGACACCCATAGATGCCATACCCGATCTGTCGGATGTTCAGGTGGTTATATATGCAAAATGGCTCGGACAAGTACCCCAAGTTATAGAGGATCAGCTTACCTATCCGCTCGTATCAAACATGATGGGACTTCCGAAGGCAAAAACGGTAAGGGGCTATTCCGTACCCAACTATTCACTTGTTTACATAATATTTGAGGACGGCACGGATATATACTGGGCAAGGTCAAGGGTTCTTGAAAAACTTTCCACCATAAGGGGACAGCTACCCGCTTCCGCCCAGATAGAGCTGGGTCCCGATGCAACGGGTGTGGGTTGGGTCTATCAGTATGTGCTTTATTCGGAGAAGAGAAGCCTTGATGAGTTATGGGCACTTCAAAACTTCTATGTTAAATATGCCCTGCTCTCTGTACCAGATGTTGCAGAGGTTGCATCCGTAGGTGGGTTTGAAAAGGAATACAGAATACTTGTAAAACCGGAACTGTTGTATCAGTACGGTATAACCCTTCAGGACATAGTAAGGGCGGTAAAGGCTTCAAATATTGAGGTAGGAGGTAAGTATATAGAAATAAATGAAAGGGAATATTTGGTTAGGGCTATAGGATACGCACAGACACCAGAGGATATAGAGAACGCTGTAATAAAGGAGGTAAGGGGCGTACCTATAAGGATAGGTGATGTAGCCAAAGTTGTTGAAACACCTGCATTGAGGATGGGCGTTGCGGATTTCAACGGACTCGGTGACACGGTAGGCGGTATCGTCATAATGAGATTCGGTGCGGACGCCTACAAAACCATTCAGAGGGTGAAGGAAAAGATAGAAGAAATACAAAGAGGACTACCAGAAGATGTAAAGATAATACCCGTATATGACAGATCAGAGCTCATAGAGAGGGCAATAGACAACCTTAAAGAGAAACTTATAGAAGAGTCCATAGTTGTTGTCCTCATAATCTCCCTCTTCCTCTTCCATATACAAAGCTCCCTCGTCGTAATTATATTCCTCATTCTTTCCATACTTACCACCTTCATAATCATGAATCATCTCGGCATTAACTCAAACATAATGTCACTTGGCGGAATAGCCATAGCCATTGGAACAATGGTGGACGCAGCAATAGTATTGATAGAGAATGT
>JALWWX010000208.1 GCA_027078675.1 Aquificales bacterium
TATGTAATCAGTTCTCTTATATATACTTGCTCCTGCATTCCGAGAAAAACAACTTGATAAAAGCTTTTGCAAATTCTGCGGTATAAGCATGGTATAGCTTTTCTTGAATTGTTTTCCGTAAATCCGACTTGCTTTTTATAATCCCCCCCCCCTTTACCTTCGTTTTTCAATCAGAATGGAATGTCTTCAATATCAAAATCATCGTTGTTTTCTTCTTCCTTATCTTCAAAGTTCTCAGATAAAGTCTCAGGTTTCAGATTTTTTATCTTTCCAGGAAGAACTACTTTAACCTCGGAACTTAAAATTCCCGCTTCTTTAAGAGCATCCTTTAACGGTTTTGCATATCTACCCCAACCCGCAAGGTTTAATACCTCCACCTCATTGGTCAGAAGATACCGGATGAGTTTAAGAAGCTTCCGACCGTCAAGACCTATGTCCGGAACTTCATAACGACTGTCCCAAACCTTTATGCCTTGCTCTTCAAGTTTTTCTTTCACGAGCCTAAAGACCTTCCAAGTTTCCGCATAAAGCCAACGAGCCTGAATAAGTTTCTCCGTCCTTCGTTCTTTTTCCTTTCGCTTCTCTTCCTCAGGGTTCACGGAAGAAAGTTTCAAAACTCCTGCAGAGCCTGCACCTGCTCCCGACCTGCCTACACCGCCCGCCCCGCCTGCTTTGTCCGCCCCGTCGGTAATATTATCAGAAACAAAAACTTTTTCGCTTTGCTGATAAGAAAGAGTTTTATCTTCCCCAGCCACCACCAGCCCACTACGTTGCTCCCTAAGGGGAGTTATATATATGCTTTTTTTATCTCGCTCGTTTTCCAAAGACTTGAATAAGTCCTCACCCCCCGCCACCTTCTCAAGGCTTTGAACCTCCTCAAGAGCTTTCCTAAGACCCTTACCCTTGTCTAACGCTTCAAGAAGGGCTTTCCCTTTTTCTGTCAAGAAGTATATGTATGCTTTCCTTCCCCTTCCTTTCTTGATTTTTTCTTTCCTGATGTAAACAAATCCGTTCCTCAGAAGAAATCTTTCCACAAATTGCAGTAGGTAGTTCCTGCCTCCGAAAACTTGCTTTAAAAGTGTTGACCTTAAAACTCCTCCGTTCGCTTTGACGAGAAACTTCCTGATTAGGTCTCCCGTGCTTAATTCTTCTCCACCCCATTCAAATTCAATGGGCCTTGCTTTAGCCCACGCTTTTTCTATGTCAACGTCAAAGTTCTTCTTATCAGGAATAACTTTCCTTAAGTATTCGTCCACTTCCGGTCGGGATAATCCGAGATACTTCGCCCAACCTACCGCAGGTAGCATTACATTACAGAACCTGTATGAGTCATACTTCTCCGCAAGTTTTGCTACAGCTATCTTCCACTTCATAAGCTCGTCAAGTTCCTTAATTTGCCTTTTCACTACAAACTCCGGAACTATTACTTTGCCCTTCTTCGTTGCTTTTTCTTTTTCTTTCTTGAACTTCTCGGGCCAGAACCTTTGCGTTAGGTTTATCCCTCCAAAGGTCCACAGCTTCTCTTCTCTTTGAAGCTTCTTTGCTTTCCTGTATAGGTCGTAAAGCCTTCCTGCGTATCCTCCCTTCACTTCCTTTATCTCGGACTTTTTACCGTCTATTTCCCAACCCTCAACCCATATCGGGTGATTTATACGGTTAGGAAAAGTCCTGTCCGCTTTTAAGCCCCTCTTTTCAAAGAAGGCGTAAATGATGTGAAGAAGTTCACGAGCATTTTCCAAGTGCGTCTTTCCGTTCCTTGCTTTTCCTTCTGGTCTGAGCCAGAACTTGTAAATTACCGTTTTCTCCATAACTTCTCCGTTAACTACTTCCTTGTAGGTTCTTTCGTAAACCGTAGGTTCAAGGAATATGTATACTCTAAAGTTTCCGCTCTTAGTCTTAACAACCCAGTATCCTTTCTTTATTCCGAGCTTTTCTTTAAGTTCGTTCCAAACGGGCAGGACTTCTTCAAACGGACTGTCAATATCAAGAACAAGAACTTTTAGCTTCAAAATAGCTTTGTCTTTTAAAAGCCCAAACTCTTTAGCAAGTCTGAGCCTTGCATAAGGATTTCTATTTGCTACTTGCCTGTATTTTTCCCAGTATTCTTTAGGAACTTTTACGGGATTAGGAAGGAATAAAGGAGCTATGCCGTATCTTTCCCAGCCTTCAAAGTAAGTCTTTAAAGTGTCCAACGTCTTTACGGGAACTACATCGTAAGGTCTCCCTTCTTTGAATAGCAAAAAGAAACAAGTTTCTTGTCGCTTGTAGTTCTCTGAAAAGACTACTACATTAGAAGGTAGTTTTTTCTCCCTGAGCTTCCAAGGAGTTCTTTTATCGGGGCTTGCGCCCCGTCCTCTGGGGGCAAGCCCCTTCATCAAGTTTGGACTTTACAAAGAAGAGTTGTGGTATTATACTTAACTATCCAGATTTCTGAGAGTTGGGTGGTTTGTTTTGCCCCCATTAGGCAGGGATTTTACCTTCCCTGCCTTCCTTTGTCAATCCTTTTAGGCAATTTATTCCAAAAACCATATGAATAAAGCTTAGGCAATTTATTCCAAAAGTTTTTTTTCCTGAAGTTTATAGAAAATTTTGCGGGCTAAAACCCCGTATCTATGATACGGGGATACAGCCCGCCTGCATAAGCAGTTCAAAGACTAAGAAGACTAAAAAAAGAGAAAACTCATAAAGTTTTACAAAACTAAAACAAATTCTTCCCTAAGCCTTTTAGCTACTTCAGGATCGTATACGTCTATCGTGTAGATTTGTCCGTCTTTGAATTCAATTACCATACCTTCTCCTTCTATTGAGTAGTCAGGTTCTCCTTTCATACCTTTCCGAACTATTAACATTGTCCCCGTTTCGGGATATTCCCTAATCTCATAGTCTTCAAGAGGAATCTTCAATAACAATTCCATCTCCCACTCCTTATTCTTGAATGTAATTTTTTCTCATCCGTCCTATAAACGGTTATAATCATGCCTTCTTTTACCACTATTGAAAACAACTTTCCTCTTATATCTACCAAATAAACCGTTGACTGCTTTTCATTATCCTCACACACGTATTTTGGTTCCCTTAGAGACTTCAGTATCTCTTCCTCTTTAATTTCAAAAAGTTCCATCTTATCCCTTGCATGTTTTGAAAATTCCAAATTCATAATCAAGCAAAATATTAGTATGGCTGAAGAAAAGAAAAAGAACTCAAAAAAGAAAAGCTCTCAGAAAGAACTAAGGCTTGAATACGATAATTACTTGCTCTACCTTCACAAGAAAAAAGTTGAAGTTCATATCAACTATGGTGGAAATGTCCTTAAACTTGAAGGAACGATAAGAAGCAAAGCAAGATACGATGTTCAACTAATCCTTGATAACGGGGAAATCCTTACCATTAACAAAGGATACATTATCCTCGTAAAGCCTATTGAAAAATGAGCGTAATTGAAATACTCGCCATTGTTGTAATTACTTACGTTCTGATAGGTTTAGTTATCCTCAAATTAACCTAAAGAAAAGCATCTCACCATAAGCAGATTTCCGAAGAAAGGTTTTAAAGGCTGTAAGGCTACTGAATTAAAGAGGAAGTTCAGGAATTTTTCAGGAATAAGGTAGGAGCGTTTTCGGTGAATTTCGCTATCGTGAATTTTAAGGAAGTTAACAATTAAAGAACGCTAACATAACTGCCCTTATGTAATCACTTTGTAAACAGTTTGTAATCAGTATGTAATCAGTTCTCTTATATATACTTGCTCCTGCATTCCGAGAAAAACAACTTGATAAAAGCTTTTGCAAATTCTGCGGTATAAGCATGGTATAGCTTTTCTTGAATTGTTTTCCG
>JALWWX010000209.1 GCA_027078675.1 Aquificales bacterium
TCTTTTTTGTTTATTGCTTCAAACACACCCAATATGTTTCCCTTTTTGTCATAAAGGGGAATGGCGAGAATATTCCTCGTTTTGTAACCGGTAGTCATATCAATTTCCTTGTTGAATCTCGGATCCTTGTAGGCATCGTGTATTACAAGTGTTTTCCCAGTAGTGGCTACAAAGCCTGCTATACCCTTATCCGCTGGTATTGTTATCCTTGAGACGCCGTGGGCTACCTTTGTCCACAGTTCTTTTTTTTCTTTATTGAGTAGGAAAATACTGCATCTATCTACTTCAAGCAGATCCCTTGAAAGATCGGATAACATTATAAGTAATTTGTCCGTATCTCGTTCTTCACTTATAATCTCAGCAGTCTGAAGGAGCCTTTTTAACTTATCAAATTCTTTCACCTCGGTAAAAGTACCTGTCCCTTTATTTTAGTCCATATTATCCTATAAGTATAGATATGTGGTTTATACTGCTTTTAACGATATTCATCTTCTCCTTCTCTTACGGTGAAAGGATTATAGTGAAACCTAAGAACGGTGGCTATGTAAAGACTTTGGGATTTCAAATTAAAAAGCATATAGAGAGGGCGGGTATATATGTAATAGAGGTAGGTGAGGGTGAAGTCTATGAGGTGCTGGAAAAGTTAAGAAAGGATCCCTCCGTTGAGTATGCGGTTAAGGATTTTATTATTAAGGCTCAGACTATCTGTCCGCTTCCTCAAAATCAGTGGTGGATGAATATGATAAATCTAGCGGGAGCTAAGAATTTTTGTAACAGTTATAATCCTGTGACCGTAGCGGTTGTAGACACGGGTGTTGATTACAATCATGAGGATCTTCAGGGGAGGATATGGAAAAATGCGGGTGAGATATGCGGTAACGGTAAGGACGATGACAACAATGGTCTTATAGATGATTGTGTGGGTTATGACTTCGTGAACGATGACGGAGACCCTTCAGATGACAACGGTCACGGCACCCACATTGCGGGCATAATATCTGCTGTTGAAGACATTGATGACAATGTGGAGGGGATAAATGCTGGAGCAAAAATAATGGTTATAAAGGTTCTTGACAGTCAGGGGATGGGTTATGTCTCCGATCTTATTGAGGGTATCTATTATGCGGTGGATAATGGGGCAAAGGTTATAAATCTTAGCTTGGGGTCGGAGATATCCTTTGTGTGTGATGATATAAATATGCTTTTAAAACCTTTGGAGGAGGCATTTGTTTACGCCCAAAGCAAGGGAGTATTGATAGTTTCTGCTGCAGGTAATGAAAACCTGAATCTTGACAACACCCTTTATATTCCCGCTTCTATAAGAACAGACAATCACATAGTTGTGGGGGCGGTAAATCCTTCTATTGAGAGGGCGGACTATTCAAATTATGGTATAAGAACGGTAGATGTGGGAGCACCAGGGGGTGATGTGGGTACGGGAAACTCTTCTGAGATATGCAGTTTGGCTCCAGGTAACGGTGAAGCCCTTATGGTGGGTACTTCTATAGCGGTACCTTTCGTATCGGGTATAGCATCCTTAATATATTCATGCACGAACGAAACAGATTTCAGGAGGGTAAAGGCGGGCATTTTGTTATCCGCATGGGAAAACAGGGTGCCTTCCCTTCAAGGTGTATTTATGACGGAGGGTGTGGTGAATGCAAACGATTCCCTCAATTTGTTTGACAAACCCGCCATATTCAGTATAGAACCTTCCCTTGCTTCTCCTGGAACTCTTATAAGAATAAAGGGTGTAAATTTCGGATCTCCCGGCAGTGTATATATTGACGGTGTACCCGTTACGCACCAGAGTTGGACGGATACACTTATAGAGGTTAAAGTACCTACTAATATTAATGTTGACCCCAATAATTCCTTTAAATCCGTTGAGGTTGAGGATAATAATTTGGTAAGGAGTAATAGCTATCTACTGCAGGTTTACTCTAACAATGTATCTCCGAAGGTTAGACTGTGTGCGGATAATTTGTCCGGTCCTGCGCCCCTTGAGGTAACGGTTAAAGCCTTTGCGAATGACCCAGATGGCTACATAGTGGATTACAGGTGGAATATACCCAGATCAGTTACCTATAAGGTCAATAAGGATACGGAAAAGGTTATAGTCTTTAATGAGCCAGGCACTTATACAATAAGTGTTACCGTTGTTGATAACAAAAACGGTGAAGCTTCTGATAAAATAGGTGTTCTTGTTACTTACGGACCCTCATCCGGTACCAGAAAAGGATGTTTTATAGCGAGTGCGGTTTATGGTGAAGATTCACCCTTTACCGAAATCTTGAGGAATCTAAGGGATACTATACTCCTTAAATTTGAATTAGGAAAAAACTTGGTGGAGCTTTATTATAAATACTCTCCCCCTATTGCTGAATTTCTTAAGGCAAACCCCTACTTATCGTATATAACCTTTTTCATTTTCCTGCCCTTGGTTGCCTTCTCATGGTTTATGCTGTATGTTCCCCTTCTATTTAAGTTTGTGCTTCTTTTTACCTTTATCCTGCTCTACTACCTGAGGTATGAGAAAAAATAGGATAAGGATATTTTTAGCTTCCGTGATATTTTCAGCTGTTTCCATTGCTATATTTTCTTACTTCGGTTTGCTTGATTATTTTAGGATGCAACCCTTTGATCTTATAACTAAGATTGCGAGGGAGGATTCAAAGATCAGTGACGATATTGTTGTAATTTTGATAGATGAAACAACGCTTAAGGCTATGGATCCGGTTGTGGGCAGATGGCCCTGGCCAAGGTGGGTTCATGCGGAGGTTATAAGATTCCTTAAGGATGCTGGGGCAAAGGCTATTATCTTTGATATTCTTTTTACGGAAAGATCCGAGGATGATAAATTACTTGCGGAAGCTACAAAGTATGCGGGCAATGTTATCCACAGCGCCCTTATTTACAGGGATGAGGGTGAAGGCTTTGATGTAGGAAGACCCCTTCCAGAGGAATTTATTAAAAGATTCGGTATAAAAGTTAAGGGAAACTTTTATGATAATAACAACAACTTTACCCTTCCTGTGCCTGATCTTATCGCTACATCAAGGGGGATAGGTATAGTTACGGTTGAATCGGACAGTGACGGGGTTTACAGAAGGATAAAGGTCTTCAGAAAATACGGTGATGTATATTTCCCGTCCCTTTTTATCTCTCCGTACATATACCTTAACGGTATAAAGGAGGCGGAGTTAAGGGAAGGAATATTAAAGGTTGGTGCTTTTAATATACCCGTTGATGAAAAGGGTATGTTGTTGATAAACAACTACGGTGTAGTAGAACCTTATTCTATGAGTGCGATACTTAAAACAATTCAAGCTATCAATCGCGGTGAGCTTTCAGAGATAGAAATAGATCCTACCCTTTTTGAGGGGAAGATAGTTTTTATAGGGGCGAGTGCAGTAGGTCTTGAAGATCTTAAAAATATACCAGTGGGAAATGCAAAGCCTGGTGTTTATATGCATGTTTTTGCTTTGAGCAATCTTTTAAAGGGTGATTATGTTATAGAAATAGATAGGCTTTGGGAGTTTTTTTTAACCCTCGGTGCTTCCTTTCTTATAGCGGGTATTATTTCTTTTTCTAACAATCTTTATCTCCAGGTATTTTCAATACCGGTTATCGTAAGTTTACTGATCACCCTTTCCTACATGCTTTTTATCAGCGGATACTTCCTTTCCCCCGTGTATCCTGTTTTCTTTACGGTTTCCTCTTCTGTGTTTTCCTTAGCCTTGAGAAGTGCAACTGAAGGCAGGGAGAAAAGGAAAATAAGGAGATTCCTTG
>JALWWX010000210.1 GCA_027078675.1 Aquificales bacterium
CCCAACATTGATCTTGCAAAGGAGATGGCAAACATGATATCCGCAATAAGGAGTTATGAGGCAAATATGACAGCTTTTAATATGACAAGGGAAATGGCGGAGAGGACATTAGAACTATGGAGATAAGGGATTTCCCTTCTTTACCATTAAAGTACATAAAGGATAATGATAGTAAACAAGCGAAGGGGGATGACTTTGCTAAGCAATTATCCTCCTTTATAGAGTGGGTAAATAAACAACAGTTAAAGTCAAAAGAGATAAAATCCGCTATCTTGAGGGGGGAGAATATACCACTTCATTCCGCCATAATAGAATTTGAGAAGGCTTCGGTTGCACTAAATCTTTTAATTCAAATAAGAAATAAGCTTTTAGAGGCATTCCAGGAACTTCAGAGGATGCAGGTTTAATATGGCTGATGTAAGGGAAAGTATAAGAGGCTTAGTAGAAAGGTTTAAACAGCTTCCTACGACCCAAAAGTTTTTGATAATAGCTTCCGCCCTCGGTCTTATTATAATTCTTGGGGTTGCTTCCGTTTACTTAGCCCAGCCCAGTTACTCAATTCTTTACTCTGGTCTCAGTCAAGAGGATATGGTAGCTATCTTAACGGAACTGGATAAGGAGGGAGTTAATTATAAGATAGGGAAGGATGGGAGGACCGTTCTCGTTCCGGAAGGTCAGGTAAGAGATATAAGGCTTAAGCTCAGTGCAAAGGGCATTCCCAGTAAAGGCATAATAGGTTATGAGATCTTTGATAAAACGGGGATAGGTATCTCAAATTTTCAACAACAGGTAAATTACAAAAGGGCTATAGAGGGAGAACTTGTAAGAACTATCTTAAGGATAAAGAACATTACCGATGCGAGGGTACATATAGCCATACCAGAAAAATCAATATTCCTAAGGGAGGAAGAAGAACCTTCCGCTTCCGTCTTTATAAAGCTTAAGCCTGGTACGGATATTACCCGTGAACAGATTATAGCCATCAGAAATCTTGTAGCATCAAGTGTTGAAAGACTCAAACCTTCCAATGTGGTTATAATTGACGACAGGGGCAGGGACCTTACAGCCCTCCTTGATGAGGGAGACGAATTTAAAGGCGTTAGTGAGAAGCAGTTGAAGATAGTTTCTGAGTTTGAAAGAAAATTGGAAAAGAAGATTTTGAAAGCCCTTTCCGAGACCATAGGCTATGACAAGGTTAAGGTTGTCGTATCCGCGGAGATGGACTTTACAAAAATGGAGAAGAAGGAAGAGATATATGATCCGGACATGACCGCTGTGGTTAGCCAACAGAAAAAGAAAGAGAGAACAACGGGTACGGGGATAGGAGGTATCCCGGGTGCAACCGCAAATATACCACCGGGGGCAGGTGTAGGGGGCGGTGGGACTATAAATACGGAGAAAAGTGAAGTTACAACTAACTTTGAGGTGAGTAAAAAGGAGATTTATACCGCGGATTATGCACCTAAGATAAAGAGGATAAGTGTAGGTGTTCTTATAGACAAGGATGCTGAAAAGGATATAGATCTGAAAAAGCTTGAGGATATGATCGTTGCCGCTGCAGGGCTTAACATGGAAAGGGGAGACAAGATATCCATAGTTTCCGTTCCCTTTCAAAAACCCGAATTTGTTGAATATGTTGATTACTCTGAATATATAAGATGGGGTGTTTATGCATTTATTTCTCTACTTGCCTTCATAGCTTTCATTATCTTAATAAGAAGATTGGGAAGGAGGGAGAAAGTTACTGTTGAAGCTCCGCCTACTCCTACCAAGGTACCCACCGCTGGGGAGCTTGAGAGTGTTGCAGGTATTGAGGCTATAAGAGAGAAGGCTAAAGAGGTTATAGTAATAGATACTATAACAAATATAGCGAAGGAGGAGCCTAATAAGGTTGCTAAGATTATAAAGTCATGGTTGAAGGAGACAAGATAATGGAAAACGGTCAAGACAAGGAAGACAGGGTGGAAGAAGGCAATTTGTGTGAATTGGAAAAATGTGAAAAGCTTCGTGATATTCCTATGAAAATAGAAGGTTCTTTGGGTGAAGCTACCATACTTTTGAAGGATCTTATAAATCTTCAGGCAGGTTCTGTTATAGAGCTTGAAAGGAACATAAGTGATACCATAGATGTTAAGGTTAATGGTGTACCTGTTGCTAAGGGGGAGATGGTTATAGTGGGGGATAAGATAGGTATAAGAATAACAGAGATAAGTGAACCCAAATAATCATTTGTAAAGACCTTTTTCCTTTATATATACTTCTACCTCCATCGGCACCATCCCTCTTATAGGCAGTCCTCTTTTGACCCTTTCCCTTATCTCAGTAGAGGATATATCTATACGCCTGGTTTTTACTATTAAATAATCCTTACCTTCTCTAAAAGAAGGAAATTTCTCTGTCATAAATCTTTCCACCAAGGTAAGTTTCCCCTCCCTTTCCATAATGACTATACAGCTTTCTTTAAGTATTTTTTCCGGGTCTTTCCATTTATCAAAGCTTAGCATACTATCCGCTCCGACAAGCATGTAGGGTTTATTACCGTACTTTTCCTTAATGTATCTTATTGTATTTATTGTGTAAGAAACTCCACCTGCTTCTATCTCCCAAAGATCTACATCAAAGTTTTCAAGGTTCCTTATTGATATATCTATCATGCGTATCCTGTGTTCAGGTGGTGCTACATATTTTCCTTTGAGGGGCGATATGTTTGCGGGAATAAGAATTACCTTTTTAAATCCCAGCTTTTCCCTGACATCCTCTGCGAGAATAAGGTGTCCGTTGTGAATCGGATCAAAGCTACCGCCAAAGAATAGTATCATGACCGAATTATATAATTATATGATGACCCTGAAAAAGAGGATATTTTTAAGTATTTTGATTGTTTCAATTCTAATAGTTGTAACCATAGGTATATTTAACTTTATCCAACTAAGAAACAATCTGGAGGGAGAGATAAGTACCAACTTCAAAAGAATACACTCCCTATATAAAACCTTTGAGGATTTTGAAATATCCCGTCTTAAAGAGTCAGCAGGACCTGGATCTTTGCTGAAGGTCAATAAAGATAGGTGTAAAAACAGGTTTAAGGTTTATGACATTACTAATGAAGGTACGGTTGTCGGGTTTTATGTGATGAAGAAAAATGAATGTTATCTTGTTTATTCCCATCTCACTGATATTCTTGATCTTATAAGGCTTGTTGAGGATATTGACTGGATGATAATTTATGATAAAAAGTTTATTGAAGTTATTTTAAAAGAATATGGCATTCAGGATATTTATATAAAGGATAGATACGTATTTAAGAAAGCCCTTGTTGAAAATTTATCAAATGCTGGATTACTTGATCTTATAGATTATATGAACATTGATGGATATATGATAGTGGGTGAGTTCCCTAATAAGAAATTTATAATGGATATTCCCATATTGATAAGAGGGGAAATACCTGCAGGCAGAATAATAATTGTTAAGGATATGACCAACCTTTATAAAAGCTACCTTATGGAATTTATAAAGCTCACTGTTTATAACTTTGTTCTAACCTTCCTCATAAGCTTTATAGTTTATCTAACCATAAGGAGGGTTGTATCCGGTATAGAACTTATAAAGGACACAGCAGAATCTTTTCAAAGGGGAGATTTTTCAAAGATAGAAGCCCTTGAAAAGGAGATAGCAAGGGAAAGGAATAGGGATGAGATATATATGCTAAAACACAGTATTTTACTTATGGGTGAGAGGTTGAGAGATCTTATTGATGAAATAAAAACAGAAAGGGATAAGCTTCAAGAGATAGCCTATGTTGATCACCTTACTGGTCTGTATAACAGGAGGTTCTTTTTTGAACATATAAAGCTGATTATAGAGAATGCTAAAAGATACGGTAACATTTTTACCCTGGTTGTTTTTGATATAGATAACTTTAAGCACATAAATGATAACTACGGTCATGATGTTGGTGATATAGTTCTTAAGGAGTTTGCTGAAATTCTTAAGAATAATGTAAGGAGTTCCGATATTGTGTCGCGGTTTGGGGGCGAGGAGTTTATTGTTGTTTTACAGAATAGTGATGCTGAAAACGGATTTCAGGTTGCGGAGAGGATAAGGAAGATCTTTGAACAAAAGAAGTTTAGGATAAACGATAAATATATATCTACTACTGTTAGCGGTGGTATATCAACTTATAGGGAAGATGTTGATAATATTGATACTCTAATAAAAGAGGCGGATATAGCCCTTTACAAGGCTAAAAATTCTGGTAAGAACAGAATAGTAATATATAAGCCTGGCATGGAATCAGAGAACCTTGCGAAAGAGGGGAGTATCCAGGGCGGTACTTCCAAAGGCCCTTAGTATACCCCTCATTATTACACTTACATGTGTCTCGTTTACTACCCTATTATTCCTTATGAAGTTGTGCATAAGCACTCCCGACGATTCCAGTCCCATACCCTTTCTTGATATTACCTTATTTTTCCAATCTTCCTTTACAAGAGAATAGAGAAGGGTATTTGTCTTGTTAATATCTTCACTTGCAGGTATACCCACAAACTGGTAACCTGTTATCCTACCTTCGCTGAGAAATATTTTTATCAAATAATTATCATATTCAACCCTTAGAATTTCTTTATCATCTCCAAAGATGCCTCCGCTACCTGCTGTAACCTCTCTCGTTTTTACCGCATTGTAATCAACGCTTCCTTCATTTTTTACCCTTAATCCTGCCATATTGTACCCCGCAATATATCCTTCCTGTTGGGCTGCAGGGAATAAAGCTATCCACCTGTGATTACCGAAGACATCTACTGATGAGCATATATCCCCCGCTGCATATACATCGGGGTTTGATGTCCTTTGATACTCATCGGTTAATATTCCACCTATGGGTTTACCAGTTTTTTCGTCTGTGTGTATTTTTATATCAGTGTTTTCAACAAGTCTCGTCCTTGGTCTTACACCTACAGAAAGTATAACCATATCCGCTTTTATGAAAATCTCCCTGTCACTTTGAATGGGCTTTACCCTTACTCCCTCAACCCAGTTGTTTCCTTCTATGGATGTAACCTGATGCTCAAGGAGGAATTTTATTCCCAGATCTTCCAGATACTTCATGTATATATCCGCCATGTCTTTATCAAGCATTCTCGGAAGAACCCTGTTAAATATTTCAACTACTGTCACATTAAAACCAAGATGTTTGAGGGTTTCCGCATCTTCAATACCTATGGGTCCTGCTCCTACTATGACTATGTCTTTTATCTTTCCCCTTTTTATCCATTCCCTTATCTTTAAAGCATCGTACAGATTCTTTGCTGTTGTTACACCCCCGAGTTCAATACCCTGTATAGGAGGTATAAAAGAATCCGCTCCCGCTGCCAGAAGACACTTATCATACCTTATCTCATCCCCATCGGAAGTTATAACAACCTTTCTTTTTGTATCAACCGCCTTTACTTCCTTTTTTGGCCTGAAATCAACCTTGTATCTTTCATAAAATTCAAACCCCCCTTTGTAAAATAGTGCATTATCCTGTATATCGTTCCTTATTACATTTTCCATACAGTTTGGTGCGTAGGTAGGAAATTCTTCATCGGATAAGACTATTATTTCCGAATCTTTATCTATTTCTCTGAAAGATTCTATAGCGGAAGCTGAGGCAGGACCGTTACCCACTATTACCACACGCATGGGTAAAGATTATAATAAAATTCATGGATAGGTTCGTCCTTGATACAAGCGTTTTTACAAATCCAGATATATACGGTCAATTTGAATCCTCTCCCGATGGAGCTGTGGAAACCTTTATACACCTTGCTATGCATTCGGGAGCGGAATTCTTTATGCCTTCTTCCGTTTATGAAGAACTTCAGCACATTCTTGGTTCGGAAGTACTCGTTCCCGAGTTTGAGATGGTGGTCAGAATAAGGTCTCCGAGAAGGTATCAGCTCATGATACCGAGTGAGATCCTTTATGAGTTTATAGATGAAATAAGATACAGGATAAACAAGGGTTTAAGAATAGCGGAGGAGCATACGAAGGAGGCGGGAAAACTTGATGAGGAGAATGTGGGAAAACTTATTGCAAGATTGAGGGAAAAGTACAGGGAAGCCTTAAGACAGGGTATTATTGACAGTAAAGAGGATGTGGATGTTCTTTTGCTTGCTTATGAGCTTGACGGTGTTCTTATTTCGGGGGATGAAGGTTTGAGAAAGTGGGCGGACAAGGTAGGTATCAAAATAATGAATCCTAAGAATTTAAGGGTTGTCCTTGAGAGCCTAATCAAACACAAGACCGCCACTTAGTATATGTCCTAAGAAACCTGTCATGTTCAAGTATACTTTTTCAAACTCAAGTATGTAGTAATCTCCCTCTTTTTCCAAGCGACGTTGAATAACTTGAATGTGCCTGGAAGCACTGCTGAGCTGTTCAATAAGTGCTAGGGCATTTTCCTTTTTATTGAATTTACATATAAACTTCCTGCTTACTCTGTGTTCCTTTTTATACTGTTCTATTGCATCAAACAGTCCGTCTATGAATGCCTTACCCAGATCTTTATAAAGACTTTCTGTCTTTTCAATACCCTCTTCTTCCATAAAAAGAACGAGTCTGAGCAGTCTGTTCGTAAAGTATTCTGGAGGTAGCTGTAGCATGTTTTTTGCCGTTACCCTTATATCGCTCAGGTTTGCATTGCTTGTTACATACTTCACCCTTTTGTTCCTTTCCGAGTCTTCCTTAAAAACAACACCTTCTCTACCTTCTTCATTCATCTTAAAGAGAATTTCTTTTATTTTTTGTATATCCTCTGGTGTAAATCTGCCGTATGTTTTAACGGCGGGAAGGTTATACTTATTAATCAATTCTAATTTCTTTTCATAAGGCAGAAACTCCCTTTTGTTTTTACTCATAATGTCAAAAACGAAGAACTGTACATCTTCCTTAACAAAGGGAGGACTCTCTTCTATATAGGGATTACCCGGTCCTGCAACTTCCCCGCAAATAATAATATCCGGATTTTCTTCAAAAATACTAAGATCTAAAAATTCATGAATCCTGTCTATTGTGAAGGGACATATATATCCTCCTCTCGTAAGGGCTACAATATCACCTTCGTGTTTAAATATCCTTACATTGTAGCCATCCACCTTCTCTTCAATAAAGAAAGGATGTTCAAACTGCTCCTTAAGTCCCTTATCAAGCCTGAATATTCTACCTATGTGGGGATATCCCCATATAATGGCATTCCCGAAGAGGACGGTACCCCTCGGAATATCTTTAAAATCATCAGAAAATCTGAGGTATTCCCACTTTAAAAAGCTTTCAACCCTCGCCTTTCTTCTTTGAACCGCTTCTTTGAATTCTTCAACCATCAACTAATAAGAGAATACCACAGCATGAGTCCGTCATGATTTCCGAGAACATCCTCGGATGCCCTTTCTGGATGTGGCATCATTCCAAACACATTTCCCTCTTTGTTGCATATACCCGCTATGTTTGAGACTGAACCGTTGGGATTTGCCTCGTCATCCGTATTTCCTTCCTTGTCCGCATATCTGAATATTATCTGATCATTTTCTTCCATCTCTTTTAAGGTTTTATCATCAACATAGTATCTGCCGTCGTGATGGGCTATGGGCAATCTTAATACCTCTCCTCTTTTTAGTTTATTTGTTAGGATCCTTGAATTCGTTTCTATTCGCAGAAACACATCCTTACAGATGAATCTGCCGTTTATATTGGGGAGCAAAGCTCCGGGGAGCAATCCCGCTTCGGTTAAAATTTGGAAACCGTTACATATACCGAGTACTATACCTCCCTTTTGGGCAAAATCTATAACCGCATACATCAAAGCGGTCTTTGAAGCAAGAAGACCCGGTCTTATATAATCACCGAAGGAGAAGCCTCCAGGAAGGATGAGAATATCTATGTCCTTTATATTTGTTTCATTGTGATAAATAAATCTTACATCCCTCTCAAGAACATCCCTTATGACATAGTATGTATCATAATCGCAGTTTGAACCTGGAAATACACAAACACCGAATTTCATTTCTTTTCCACTTTATAGCTTTCTATGAGTGGATTGACCAGATATTTTTGCGCTATTTCCTCTATATCTACAGAATCATCAACTTCCATCTCTATAACCTTTCCTACTTTTGCATTTTCTATTTTGTAACCTTTTGATGTAAGTAACTCCGTCACTGCCCTGCCTTGAGGGTCAAGAAGACCCTCTTTGGGCATTATAAGTATTCGTACTTTCATTTTGATTCCATTAAAACATTTACTGGTGTATTAATGTCTTTAAACATTAGCCCCCTTTCATGTATCTGTTTGTCAACTCTTGTTGGTTCAAGGGTGCTTATTATGTAATCCATTGCTCTGTAAGCCTTTGAGGGATCACCGCACGTGTAAACATCAACTGTTGCTATGCCGTGTTCGGGCCATGTGTGAATAGATATGTGGGATTCCGCTAAGAGGATAATTCCGGTTGCCCCGTGAGGTTGAAATTGATAATAATGGGAGGATATTTTTGTAAGGTCAGCAACTTTGACCGCTGTCTCCAATAGATCTTTTATATCCTCCACCCTATCAATGCGGGCGGGGTCAACACCGTAAATGTCCGCTAAGATATGCAGTCCGAGGGTCTTTGCCATTTTCTGTCCTCCCTGGAAAGATTTTTGAAGACATTAAACACAAAAGTACCCATAACAAAGTCACCTCCTTTTGGAAGGATAAAAAAGTATAATACTAAATTGTGAAAAATACAAGATCTAAATACAAATTAAGACCTACCTCTTCTATAGTTAAGAATGCTCTGTTTAACATAGTCGGCGATATAAGAGGTAAAAAATTTCTTGATCTATTTTGCGGTACGGGACAGATAGGTAAGAAGGCGGAAGAGTTGGGAGCGGATGTAACCTTCGTTGATATAAGCTGGGTGAATATTAAAAATTTGAAGGGGAAGGTTAAAGGTAAGCTCGTAAAAGGAGATGCCCTTTCTTTTCTGAAGAGGGATAAATCAACCTATCATATTATATTTGCAGATCCTCCCTACGATTACAGTGGATATGCGGAACTCATAGATCTTGCCCTTTCAAGGTTGGAAAAGGGCGGTTTGTTTATACTTGAGCATGATAAGAGGAAGTATTTTGATGCGGATAAGAGAAAGGTTTACGGGGATACCGCTTTATCTGTATGGATAAAGGATGAGTAAGGTTGTTTATCCGGGAACCTTTGATCCCCCTCATCTGGGGCATCTTGATATAGTTAAAAGGGCCCTTGATATATTTAGTGAAGTGGTTGTGGCTGTTGCTAAGAATCCTCGGAAACACCTTCTGTTTACGCAGGAGGAAAGACTGGATATGTTTAAAAGGATGGTGGAACCCTTTGGTGAAAGGGTTAAGGTAAAGGGTTTTGACTCGCTTCTTGTGGATTTTATGAAAGAGGAAGGTATAAAAATTATAGTAAGGGGTGTAAGGCTTTTTACAGATTTTGAATATGAGCTTCAGATAGCCATGACAAACTACAAGCTTGCTGGTGTTGAAACAATTTTTATGATGCCCTCACAGGAGTATATCCATATAAGCTCAACGATAGTAAGGGATATAGCCTCTTACTGCGGAAACTTGAAAGGGATGGTACATCCTTATGTTGAGGCTAAGTTAAGGGAAAAGTTCGGATGCAATTCCTGATTGCCCTTTTCTTAATAGCAGGTTTTTCCTTTTCTGGGGAAGAGAGGGTATGTATAAACGTTAAGGGGGATTTTCCAAAGGAGAAATATATAAGGATAATAGTAAGAAAAAGGGTTGAAAAGGCACTCCTGGAAAGCGGTTATAAACCTTCCTGCCAAAAGCCTTTTGTACCCTTGGATGTAATAATAAGAAGAGTGAAGGAAAGGCCAATAGCATATACATCAAAGGGTAGGATAAGTTCTTACAGTCTAAGTATAGAGCTTGAAATGGTGTTTGGAGAAAAAAGGGGGATATTCAAAGGTTTTGCCCCTTACAGGCAACCTACGGGTGCGGTGGGTGATCTTTACAGAAAAAAGGCGGTTAATGAAATAATTGATAAAATATATCTTAATATTCTAAAATTTATCTCAAGGAGGTAAAGGCTATGCTTATAAATGTTGAATCTTCCAAAAGCCTTGAGGATATAAGGAAAACCCTTGAAGAAAAAGCGAAAGAAAAAGGATTCGGCGTTATGGCTGTTCATGAGGTTAACAACATTCTTGAAAATAAGGGATTTCCTATTGACTATACCCTTGTAATTTATGAGGTTTGCATGCCGAGGGCTGCGAGTGAAGTTTTGAAGAAGAACCCTTATATATCAACCGCTTTACCCTGCAGGATATCCATAATACAGGATGGTAACAGATATATACTCAGCACTATAAAGCCTACCTACATGATAGATCTGTATAAGGAACCCGAGCTTAAGGGGGTTGCGGAAGAGGTTGAAAACCTTATAAAGGAAATTATGGAGGCATGTAGTTAAAGTTGATAAGGTTTTAGGTGATCCTTGTTTCTTAGTTCAATAACTGTATCGCCTCCTATCCTCTTTACGGATCGGAGATTGAGGGAAGGGGCATCCTTTATGCCTTTTATTCCCTTAAGGATAAGATGCATACCTCCTATGAGAAGGGGAGAGGTAAAGACTATAATTCTGTCATATATACCCTCTTCAATGAAGAAGCGGTAAAGGTAAGGACCTCCCTCTACAAGTAAATGAACTATACCCCTGTTTACCAGAAATCTCATAAGCTCCTTAACATCAACAAATTCGCCTTTCCTCTTTATATGTACAACCTCCACACCCTTTGATTCAAATATCCTTTCCTTCTCCGGATTGGAGGAAGAAGCAACTATTATTGTGGGAGCTGTTGCGGTGTCATATATCTTTGAGGAAGGATCTGTCTTAAGGGAGGGGTCAATTACAATCCTTATTGGTTGTCTTGCGGATTTTATGTATCTTACGGTAAGTTCCGGATTATCCTTTATTACAGTGTTTGCTCCCACCATTATGGCGGTTGATATAGCCCTCAGCCTGTGTACGTATCTTCTGCTTTCAAAGGAAGATATCCATTTACTGTCTCCTTTCCCCGTTGCAACGCTACCGTCAATACTCTGGGCTACCTTGAGTGTTATGTACGGTCTGTCTTTCAGTATATATGTGAAAAAATCCTTGTTTATCTCAAAGCACTCTTCCTTTAATATATCTTTTACAACCCTAACACCCTTAGATTTTAAGTATTCGGATCCGTGGACAAGGGGATTTGGATCCTCTATACCTATGTAAACACTTTTTATTTCGTATTTTATAATTGCATCTGTACACGGAGGCGTCTTCCCATGATGGGAACAAGGTTCCAGTGTCACATACATCTCTCCCCCCTTTGCCTTTTCTCCCGCCATCCTTAAAGCGATTATCTCCGCATGGGGTTCTCCCGCCCTTTTGTGATAACCAAGCCCAACTATCCTCCCCCTGTTTACAATAACACACCCTACCGCAGGGTTGGGATGGGTTGCACCTTGTGTCTTTTTTGCAAGATCAAGGGCGAGCTTCATATAGCCTTCACGGGTTTGCATATTCTACAATATAACACCATGGTAAAGCTTATAGAGAACGATCTTGCAACTCACATGCTCAATCTTATGAGGGATAAAAATACTGAACCCCCTCTTATGAGACATCTTTTAAGGGAGATAACAAAGATCCTGCTCGGCGAAGTGTTCAGAAAGGCTGAGATAAAGGAAAGGGAGATTGAGACTTGGGTGGGGAAAAGAAAATTTGAATTCATAGATACTGGTAGGATAACCTTTGTCGGTGTGTTAAGGGCGGGTTTGCCCATGCTTGAGTCCGCCCTTGAGATGTTTTTACAAGCTGAGGGGGGATTTATCGGTGCCAAGAGGGATGAGGAAACCCTTGAAACGCATATACAGTATGTTAGATTACCAGAGGTTGAAGGTAAAAGGGTGATTATCCTTGATCCCATGCTTGCAACGGGAGGAACCCTTATTAAGGTATGGGAAGTTGTAAAGGAAGGCAATCCCGCTGATATAATAAGCGTCCATCTCGTTGCATCTCCGGAAGGTTTGGAAAGGGTGGAGAGGATCTGTAATGGTTTAACACTTTATACCCTTTCGGTTGATGAGGGATTAAACAGCAAAGGGTTCATAATACCAGGACTCGGTGATATGGGAGACAGACTCTACTCTTAACCTGTAAAAAATAATACCTATATATTCCCTTATTGCCCTGTATGAGTCCTTTAAGGCGCTCATCTTAGGAAAGAAGCTGAAAAGGTTATATTTTCTGTCCGTTTTATAATCCGTAGGATAAGGTATGACATCAAGTCCTTCCCTTT
>JALWWX010000211.1 GCA_027078675.1 Aquificales bacterium
CTGACCAGTCTTGTTTTCCTGCTGGTATTTTTATGTCTCCTCCTAAGGGGCTTTTTGTTACTCTCATTATGATGTTTGAGGGGTTGTTGGCGTCTATTATTACTATGCCGTGACATGTCCCGCAGGCTATTTTTACAAGATCCTCGTCTTCAATATCCAATGTATTTATGTTGCTTTCTGGTCCCGCCTCTTGGTAAAGGAAATCAACAATCTTGTCAAATTCATCTTCCCTTATTTCGCAACCGTATACATTTATCATTCTCATTACGGTGCTTGACCATCCTTCCCTGTCTTTACCCTTTAGCAGACGTATTTCTGGCTTCCCTTCCGCCTTAACTATATATTCATCACCAACCTTAAGGGAGTGACACCTACCGCATGTTTGTTGAACTATGTTTTTACTATCCTCTTTTAAAGTTATGCTTTCCTTTTTTGAACTCCCGCAACCGCTTATTACACTAAATATCACCAATATAAAGACTATTTTTCTCAAGACACCTACCTCCTCTTCCCCTAAGCAACCGCTTAACTTATTATAAATAATCGTAATAATTTGTTTTTGATAAATTCTATTAATCCCTCTATCCTTACTTCAACGTCAAGGGCATAGATATTTTCGTTTGGTTCAAGCTTGAATATATCCTTCATTGTAGTTATGTACATCTTTCCCGATCTGGGTCTGAAGTTTTTGTAATCATAATGATCCCTGAAGGAAATCTTTTCCGTGAGGTTGAAACCCAACTTCTCTAATATTACAAAGAATTGATTGTTATCACCCAGTCCAGAAAAGGCTATCCATTCCCTATTAAGCATGTTTTTATCTAAATTTACATACCCCTTAATAGGGTTATACAATCTTTTAAATTCTCTGTACATTTTAAACACAGGTTTCTTTATATCAATCTCAAATGGTTCTATCTCTTGATAGGACAGTATTAAAGCATCCGCCCTTGAAAGGGAAGAAAGGGGTTCTCTTAATCTTCCTAAGGGTATTAGTTTGTCTTTGATATCCCGTTTTCTGAGGAGTACTATGTCCAAATCCCTGAAAAGGCTTCTGTGCTGAAAACCGTCATCAAGTATAAACAGATCGGGATTCAGCTCTTTTATTGCGTATATACCGCCTTCGTATCTCTTCTCTGCAACAACAACGGATGCGTTGGGTAATAGTTTTGCAAGCATAAAGGCTTCATCACCGCTCTCTTTTATATTCGCTTCTATCTTGCCCCACCTTGAAACTATTAAAGGACCCTTACTCTTTCTTTTATAACCTCTCAGTAGGATACATACCCTGTTATCTGATGACAGATGTTCTACTATGAATCTTACAGTGGATGTCTTACCGCTACCCCCTACGGAGAGATTACCCACGGATATAACGGGAAGGGGCAGTTTCTTCTGCTTAATAATGCCTTTGTCGTATGCATAATTTCTTACTTTTGTGATAAGGCTGTACATGTAAATATTTTATCTGTGCTTTATGATGTTAAAATATTGTACTCATAGATATGAAGAGGGACAAATACTGCGGTGAGGTAAGTCTTTCCGATGTTGGAAAAACCGTTACATTGTGTGGATGGGTCCACAGGATAAGGGATCACGGTGGTGTTGTGTTTTTGGATCTCAGGGACAGGACAGGTGTAGTTCAGTGTGTTATTGAGGAGAAAGATGATTCAGAACTTTATGATGAGGTAAGCAAACTAAAACCAGAATTCGTTGTAGGTATAAGGGGTGATGTAAGAAGAAGGCCAGAGGGGACGGAAAATCCGAAGTTGAAAACGGGATATGTTGAGGTTGTAATAAGAGAATTGGAAATCTTTAATACTTCGGAAGTCCCACCCTTCCCCATAGATGAGGAAACCCATGTTTCCGAGGAATTGAAGTTGAAGTACAGATATCTTGATCTCAGAAGGGAAACTATGAGGGAGCATATACTTTTCAGGCATAAGGTTTATCAGATAGTAAGGAAATTCTTTGACAGTAAAGGATTTATTGAGATAGAAACACCTTTTTTAACGAAATCAACACCTGAAGGAGCAAGGGATTTTATCGTACCTTCCCGTTTGCATCCCCATAAATTTTATGCACTGCCCCAGTCTCCACAGCTTTTCAAACAGATATTGATGGTAGCGGGATTTGACAGATACTTCCAGATTGTAAAATGCTTGAGGGATGAGGACCTCAGAGCTGACAGACAACCGGAATTCACCCAGATAGATTTTGAGATGTCCTTTGTGGATGAAGAGGATGTTATGGAGATATGTGAGGAGCTTATATGTGTCCTTTTTAAAGAGCTTCTCGGTGTTGAATTGAAAAGACCCTTTGAGAGATTATCTTATGATGAGGCTATTTCCCTTTACGGAACAGACAAGCCCGATAGAAGGTTCGGATTGAAACTTGTTGACCTAACCGATGCTTTAAGAGATACGGAGTTCAGGGTTTTCAGAACCGCTATAGAGGAAGGGGGTATTGTAAAGTCAATAAATTTTAATAACGGAAATTTATCAAGGAAGGAGATAGATGAACTTACTGAGTTTGTAAAAGGGCTCGGTGCTCCAGGTCTTGCATGGATAAAGGTGGAAGAAGGAAATCTTGTATCACCTATAACCAAGTTTTTAAAGGAAAAAGAGATCAAAGCCATACTTGAAAGGAACGGGGCTAAGGAAGGTGATGTTATATTTTTCTCCTCCGGGAAGGCGGAAGATGTACACAGAATTCTGGGAAATCTAAGGGTTCACATAGGCAATAAATACGGCCTTATTGATGAAAATAAGTGGGATATACTTTGGGTTGTAGACTTCCCACTTTTGGAGTGGGATGAGAAAGAGGGGAGGTTTGTCTCTTTGCACCATCCCTTTACATCACCCCGTGATGCGGATATGGTAAAGATTGAGGAAGCACTTGCGGTAGATGAAACTGAAGAAAGGAAAAGGTTGGTCTCTTCTGTTAGGGCAAGGGCTTACGATCTTGTTTTGAATGGAGAAGAGATAGGTGGGGGTTCTATCCGTATCCACAGGAGGGATGTACAGGATAAGATATTTAAGCTACTTAATATAGATGAGGAAGAGGCAAGGGAAAAGTTCGGATTTCTTTTGGAAGCCCTTAAATACGGAGCGCCTCCCCACGGCGGTTTTGCCTTCGGTCTTGACAGGCTTGTTGCCCTCATGAGGGGTCTTGATTCAATAAGGGATGTTATTGCATTTCCAAAGACCCAAAAGGGTATTTGTCCTTTGACGGAAGCACCTGATTATGTTTCACCTAAGCAGTTAAAAGAAGTTCATATAAAATTAGAATGATGGAATTTAAAAGTACAACAATCATAGCTGTCAGAAGGAATGGTGAAACCGTAATAGGCGGTGACGGTCAGGTTACATTGGGTAGCTCTGTGGTTAAAAGGAGTGCGAGGAAGATAAGAAAACTTTATCAGAACAGTGTGGTTGTCGGTTTTGCAGGTTCCGCCGCTGACGGACTTGCCCTTATGGAAAGGCTTGAATCAAAACTTGAGGAGTTCAGGGGTAATTTGCTTAGGGCGTCCGTTGAGCTTGCAAAGGATTGGAGAACGGACAGATATCTCAGAAGGCTTGAGGCCCTTCTTTTGGCAGCTGATAAGGAAAGGATGCTTCTTTTATCGGGTACCGGGGATATAATAGAACCAGATGAACCCGTTTTGGCTATAGGTTCAGGAGGTGATTATGCAAGGTCCGCAGCTCTTGCCCTTTACAGGAATACGGACCTTTCCGCCAGGGAGATAGTTGAAAAATCCCTTGAAATAGCCTCCGAGATCTGCATATATACTAATAATAACTTCATCATAGAAACTATTTAAACCTAATTACCTCCAAATACTCTCCTGCCTTTATCTCTCTAACACCTATATCAACTATTGCATAGGCATTACCCTCCACAAGGGATGTAAGCATGTGGGAACCTTGTTTATCTAAGGGTGTACATAGATACTCCTTATCCTCAAACCATACTTTCACTCTTAGGAACTCTTTTCTGTCAGAGGACTTCCTGAAGAAATCCCTTGTCAGCCTTGCCTTTATTCTTTCTGGAAAGACTTTAATAGCACCCATCATCTTCCTAAGGGCGGGATAGACCAAAAGATCAAAGGCTACCGCAGTGGATACGGGATTTCCAGGTAAACCGAAGAATACCCCTCCGTCTCCGAATATACCGAAGGCAACGGGTTTTGCGGGCTTTATTAATACACCGTGAAACCTTATATCTATACCCAGCTCTGTAGCTATCTGTTTTACATAGTCTTTCTCACCCTTTGACATACCTCCTGTGGTTATAACCATGTCAAATCTTGAGTATCCGGATAGGGCTTCGGATATATCATCTTTCCTATCTTTTACTATACCGAGATGTACGGTTTCCGCTCCCGCCCTTTCAAGTAAGGCTTTGAGCATATAATTGTTTGAAGATATTATCTTACCCTCACCATCCGTACATGTCCCTATCTCTGTTAGTTCGTCCCCCGTAGATATGATTGCCACCCTCGGTTTGGAATTTACCCATACATGTACCCTATTTATCTGAGCAAGGAGACCTATCTCATAGGGAGTTATATCTGTACCTTTTCTCAGAAGAATCTCTCCTTTTCTAATCTCTTCTCCCTTTTCTCTTATATTTGAGCCTTTTTTAAAAGATCTGTATATTAAGACCTTTCCTTCCCTCTCTTCCGTGTATTCAACGGGTACCACCGTATCCGCACCAGAAGGCAATAGGCTACCCGTGAACAGCTTTACCGCCTCTCCAGTGTTGACTTTAATTTTGTTTTCCTTACCTGTGTCGGAAATGCCAGCTATTTTAAGTTCAACGGGGTTGTCATAAGAAGCATCCTTAATATCCTCATACTTAACCGCAAAACCGTCCATTGCGGAGTTGGTAAAAGGGGGCATATCAAAGGGTGAGGCTATGTCTTCCCTTAGTATCCTTCCGCAGGCTTCCGTGATGGGTAACCTTTCCCTTTCAAGCTCTTTCGTGTGGGCAAGAACCTCTACGAGGGCGTCTTCAAATTTGATCATTTTGAAGATTTTACTTTAATGTCTATATGCCTGTTATGTATGTATCTCATAATTATGTAATTTATAAGCTTGTTTATAAAGGTGTTTTTATTCTTTTTATTCCTTAATGACTTTAATATCTTGAGTGCATATCTATTAGGTACAATCCCTAAGAGGAATCCCGCAACAATTAAAAAAGGTACACCGGGTAGAAGTGGCAAAAATATACCTACTATCCCTATTAGAATCAAAAGTATGGCTATAAATATCCTCATCACTTTTAATATATTCCCACAAGCCGGCGGCGGGACTCGAACCCGCGACCTAAGGCTTACGAAGCCCTCGCTCTGCCGACTGAGCTACGCCGGCTGTTTTCAAAAATAAAATTATATACTTAACCTTTCATGTGAGAAGCCGTGATAAAGGATACAAAAAGTGGATGGGGTTTAAAAGGTTTACTTTTGAATTCCGGGTGAAACTGGCATCCTATATACCATATGTGATCTTTGAGTTCCATTATCTCCACAAGTTTACCATCAGGGGAGAGACCCGAAAATACCATGCCCGCCCTTTCAAATTCTTCACGAAATCTGTTGTTAAACTCATATCTGTGCCTATGTCTTTCCCTTATCATTTCTTGTTTATATATCTCATAAACTTTTGTTCCTTTCTTTATAACACACGGATAAGACCCGAGCCTCATCGTACCTCCCTTGCTTTCTACACGCCTTTGATCTTCCATAAGATCTATAACAGGATAGGGTGTTTCAGGATTAAATTCTGTTGAGTCTGCTTCTTTCAAACCCAAAACATTCCTTGCAAACTCTATAGCCATCAGTTGCATACCCAAGCATATTCCGAATATGGGTATATTGTTTTCTCTTGCATAAGTTATAGCATCTATCTTCCCTGTTACCCCCCTTTCACCGAATCCGCCCGGGATAAGTATTCCGTTCAATTCTTTTAAATCTTCAATAGAGTAGTTACCTGCATCAATCCATTTTATCTCTACTTTCAGGTTGTTGGCTATACCGCCGTGGATGAGAGCTTCCTCAATGCTTTTGTAAGCATCCTTAAGCTCCACATACTTACCTACAACACCTATCCTTGTTTTTTCCTTCGCGGAGTTGAGGATGTTTATAACCTTTTCCCATTTGCTTACATCCGCTTCCTTGCATGGTATGGAAAGTTTGGCGGAGATTATATTGTGGATACCTTCCTCTTTGAGTTTTATGGGTATCTTATATATGTAATCCATATCCGGTGCGGATATAACAGCTTCCTTGTCCACACTGCAAAAGAGGGCTATCTTCTTTTTTATGGGTTCGGGTATATCCATCTCCGCCCTGCAGATGATGATATCCGGCTGTATGCCTATTTCTCTAAGCTCCTTTACAGAGTGCTGGGTGGGTTTAGTTTTTAATTCCCCCGCGGTTTTTATATACGGTACATAGGTAAGGTGTATAAAAAGGGCGTTGTCGTCTCCTACTTCAAGGGAAAGCTGTCTAACCGCCTCCAAAAAGGGTAATCCTTCAATGTCACCCACCGTACCCCCTATCTCTACTATGGATATATCACAACCTTCCGAAGCCTTCTTTATTAATCTCTTTATCTCATCCGTTATGTGGGGTATGACCTGCACCGTTGCCCCCAAGTATCCTCCCCTTCTCTCTTCTGATATGACGTTGAAATAAACCCTGCCGGCTGTTACATTATTTTCCCTTTTCATCACTGACTCTGTAAATCGCTCGTAATGTCCAAGATCAAGATCAGTTTCCGCCCCGTCCTCCGTTACGTATACCTCTCCGTGTTGATAGGGATTCATGGTGCCTGCATCCACATTAAGGTAGGGGTCAAGCTTTTGTAGTGTTATCTTGTAACCCATACTTTCAAGGAGTGATCCTATGGAAGCGGAGGTTACACCTTTTCCGAGTGAGGACAGCACACCGCCGGTGATAAATATGTATTTGCTCATATAAGAAAATTATACACTCGGGAAATATGGTGGAGACGAGGGGATTTGAACCCCCGACCTCCGGCTTGCGATGCCGGCGCTCTCCCAGTCTGAGCTACGTCCCCTTTACTAAGCTTATTATATTACAATCATTCTTATGCATAATAATCGGACAAAAAAGGGATATTTTGGTGATTTCGGAGGAAGGTTTGTTCCCGAGACCCTTATGTATGCCTTGGAAGAATTAGAGGAGAAGTACGAAGAAATAAAGAGGGATGAATCCTTCTGGAGAGAATTAAACTATCTTCTGAGGATTTACGCGGGAAGACCCACACCTTTATTCTTTGCCAAAAATCTTACAGAATATGTAGGGGGAGCAAAAATATATCTTAAAAGGGAGGACCTGCTTCATACGGGTGCGCACAAGATAAATAACACCTTGGGACAGGCCCTGTTGACAAAAAGGATAAATAAAAATAGGGTGGTTGCGGAGACAGGAGCGGGACAGCATGGCGTTGCTACAGCTACCGCATGCGCTTTGCTGGGAATAGATTGTGTGATTTATATGGGAGAAGAGGATGCCCGCAGGCAGGAATTGAATGTGTTTAGGATGAAGCTACTCGGTGCTGAAGTTAGGATAGTAAAAAGTGGCTCAAGAACACTAAAAGATGCAATCAATGAAGCCTTAAGGGATTGGGTTACAAATGTTGAAAATACCCATTATATACTCGGATCCGTTGTAGGACCACATCCTTTCCCCACTATTGTGAGAGATTTCCAAAAAATTATTGGTGAGGAAACAAAACAGCAGATACTTGAGGCGGAAGGGCGATTGCCTGATGCGGTGGTAGCCTGTGTGGGTGGAGGATCAAATGCCATAGGTATCTTTTATAGTTTTATTAATGATGAACATGTAAGATTGATAGGGGTTGAGGCTGGTGGTATGGGTGTAGAAACGGGAAAACATGCAGCATCCCTTAACGGGGGTTCGGTGGGTGTATTACACGGGATGAAAAGCTATTTTCTTCAAGATGAGGAGGGACAGATTATGAACACGCATTCTGTATCTGCGGGTCTTGACTATCCTGGAGTGGGTCCTGAACATGCTTACCTTAAGGAGATCCGCAGGGCGGAGTATCTAACAGCCACGGATGAGGAAGCCCTTGAAGGTTTCAAACTTCTTTCAAAAACCGAAGGAATCATACCCGCCCTTGAATCCGCCCATGCGGTTATAAGGGCTGTTGATGTTGCGAGGGAGTTGGGAAAGGGAGGTGTTGTTGTTATAAACCTTTCAGGTCGTGGAGATAAGGATATGTATCAGGCTATGAAGATTATGAATGGGAAGGTTTAGGGATTTTAAAGAATGGATAAGAGAATTAAGAAAGAGATCAAGGGAGTTTATAGTGTTGGTTGAGGGTAAAAGGGATATACTGGCTTTAAAAAAATATGGTATAAGGAATATTATGGATCTTTCTGGGAAAAGATTTGCGGACATACCAGATATGTTGGAGGGAAAAACAAGGGGGGTAATTCTTCTATTTGATCTTGACGATGCGGGTGAAAGGATAAATTCAAATATGAAGGAAATTTTATCTTCACAGGGGTTTGAGGTGGATGAGGATTTCAGAGAGTTTCTCAGGGAGATGGGGGTGGAGAATGTTGAAGATATTATGGAGTACGGATCATGAAACATCTTGCTACCCTTGAGAAGGTTTTTACATGTGACAGATTACTCAGGCTTACCCTTGATATTCTACTCGGGATAAGGAGTGAGATAAAGGCTGATATTGAGGAGATATTGATGATAGCGGAATCAATGGATGACGGAGAATCCCTTGCTGTCCTTCATGGAATATTCAGCGGTATAGAAAAGATATTTATACCTAAATTAGATGAAGTTATTGACAGCATTTATGATGATTATGAGATATTCAATTTTGATATAAGCGTTTTCTCTAACATGATTAATTACATTGAGAAAGATATAAAAAATCTTGATCCGGTGAATACATTAGCTGCAAGGGTTGACTTTTTACTTCTTGTATTACAGGATATGCTTGAACCAGCCCATGATAGTGAGGTGTTGAAAACACTTATAACGCCTTTCATTGTTTATGAAGAAGTTTTAAAACATCTATCTGAATTTCTTAAAAGCTTTGAAAAAACATACATGAAGTGATAAAATGGTTTATCAATTAATAATTTCCCTGCAGAAATAATACTGATTAAGGAGGAAAGTAATGGCAAAAAGAGGTCGCAGAAAAGGTGGTCCGAGGTATAAAAAAGTTTCCGTTTCTTTACCTAAAAGACTTTATCTTATACTTAACGGTGTAGCTATGGGTGATGAGAGAAAGCTTAACAGACTTATAAGAGGTATTTTGGAAGATAAGTTAATGGAATCAACTGTTGCAGAACTTGAAATGTATCTTGGGAGAGTAGAGGAAGAAGAAATCCAGAAAAATCAGGAAACTGATGATAAATAAGAAATTGGAAGATTTGACACCGTATAAAACGGAGACAACCCGGTGTAGGGTAAGGCTTTCCTCAAACGAGCTACCTTTTGAACTTCCAGAGGATATTATTTATGAAGCCCTGAGACAGGTTGATGAGACTAAGATAAGGTTGTACCCCGATCCTGAGGCTAAAAGACTAAAGGAGGCAATAGCGGAATTCATAGGTGTGCCAGAAGAGAATATACTTCTCGGAAACGGTTCCGATGAGCTTATATATTACATAAGCCTTGTTATAGGGGATAAGGGTGTTCTTATACCCGTTCCCACTTTTCCCATGTACCTTATTTCAACTAAGGTCGCAGGCAGAAATCCCTTTGAGGTTCCATTAGATTCGCGATTTGATATAGACACCGAGAAAAGCAAGGATGTAATGGGAGAGGTTGATCTTGCTTTTTTCGCTTATCCTAACAATCCTACAGGCAACCTGTTTTCAAGGGAGAAAATAAACTCCCTTAGGGAAAAGGGTATTTTTATTGTGGTGGATGAAGCCTATTACGATTATGCAAAAGATACTTTTATAAATGAGGCTTTAAGAAGGGAAGATACGCTTGTCCTTAGAACCCTTTCCAAGATAGGTATGGCAGGTCTTCGTATAGGGGTGCTTATAGGTGTTAAAGAGATTATAAGGGAGATAGAAAAGATCAGACTACCCTTTAATATTTCCGCTATATCTCAAGTGGTTGCCACGTATATTTTAAGCAGGGCTAAGGATTATATAAGGTATGCTGTTGACAAAGTCATAGAAGAGAGGGAACGCCTTGAAAGGGAAATGTCTTGTATAGAGGGGGTGGAGGTCTTCAGGAGTAAGGCTAACTTCATCCTCTTTAGAACACCCTTTCCAGCGGATGTTGTTCATAAGGAACTTATAAAGGAGAATGTGCTTATAAGGGATGTGTCCTACATGCCTTTGCTTACTAGGTGTTTGAGGGTTTCTGTAGGGAAGCCAGAAGATAATGATTTCTTTCTTGAAAAATTAAGGGTGGTATTGAAGAGGCTTTAACTTATAACTTCAATTGTAGAGGTACTTCCCTTCTTCTTAACAATTATCTTTTGTTCAAACTTTTCTGCCAAATCGGGTATATGTGTTATTATTCCTATCATTCTATTAACCTTGGATTTTAGCATCTCAAGGGTTTCCCATGCCTTTTCTCTTGTCTCTTCATCAAGGTATCCGAAACCTTCGTCTATGAAAAGACTTTCCAAAGGTGCATTTTGGGAGAGAATATCACTTATACCCAAGGCGAGACACAAGGACGCTATGAAGGTTTCACCACCACTTAGGGAATCTACACCCCTCATGTTGTCTGTCGCCAGAGTATGATCAACTATCATTAAATTTCCGTCTTCATCTAATTCAAAAGTGTATGAACCTGTAAAATCATAAAAGTAGGCGTTTGCCGCATCTATAAGTTTTATCATCATAAGATTTGATGTAAACTGAGGAAGCTTATCACTTCTTAAATCTTCTTTTATTCTCTTGTATATAAGGAGTTTTTCTTCAAGCTCTTTTTTCCTCTTTTCCATCTTTTCCTTTTTGCTTAGGATCTCCTTCATGTGGGTTATATTGGCGGAAAGCTCACCTTTCCTTCTTTGAATTTCTGAGAGTATATTTTCCATATCTTCTTTCTTTTTTGTTAGCTGATAAACATCCCCAGAGGTTTTTATATTTTCCGCTTCCCTCATACTTTCTTCCATAACTTCCTTCAATTTTTCAATCTCCATCCTAAATTGGTTTATCTCCTCTTCTATATTCTTTGCACTTTCATCGTCAATAATTTTTCCCTTCAGGTCCTTTAGATTTCCGTACTTCATAAAGAGGGGTACGAGCTTTTCCGCTATATCTTCTTGTTCCTTTTCAAGCTCTTTTATCCTTTTCTTTGTATTTTCAAGTTTTTCCTTAAACAAGGTTTCTTGTCTTCTCTTTTCTTCAACCCTGTTTCTAATTTCTTCGTAACCTTTCTCTATTTCATCTATCTTTTTACTCAGCGATTTTAGATTTGCGGAAATATCCTCATATATGGAAGTTAAGGTATCTTCCTTTGAAAGTTTGTTATTCTTTACCCAATCTATTGAGGAATTTATATACTCTTTGTACTCGGATATCAAGGAACTTATCTTTTTAATATCCCCTTCTATCTCACCTGCCTTTTCCTTTAATCCGCTAAGTTTCTCCTGCAATTCTACCAGTCTGTTGTTATATTTATCAAGGGTTTTTCTCTTTTCACCCAACTCCTTTATCTTAATTTCCAAATCTTCTTCCCTGTATTTGCTTACACTTGTATTTTTAATACGCTCCGATAAAGTTCTTATCTCTTTTATAATCGTATCCCTTTCCTTAATTATCTGTCCTATGGTACCTTCCATCTTCCCTATGGTTCTCTCTTTTACCTTCTCAATATCTTTCAACCTTTCAATATCCTTTTCCAGTCTCTCCGTATCTACCTCTATATGCTCATCTACATATTTACCTCTATAGATGTTACCGCATACCGGACATATATCCCCTTCCTTAAGATGTTCTCTTATTGTATGCGCTTTGTATAGGCTCATTTTTTCTTCCAGCTTCTTTAACCTTCCCTTAATCTCACTAAGCTCTCTCTTCTCCTTTTCAAGTTTTTTCTCAGTTTCTTTGAGTTTATCTTCATACTCCCTTAATTTTTTACCGAGTTCCTTTTTTCTTTCCATATCGCTCTTTATCTTCATAAATTCCGGATATATACGCTCATATTGAATCAAGAATTCAATTTCCTCTTTAAGATTCTCTATAAGTTTTTTCCCCTTTTCTATTCTTTTGATGGTATCTTCCATTTCTTTCTCATACTCTCTCCTCTTTATATTCAATTCTTCAAGTTTTTTG
>JALWWX010000212.1 GCA_027078675.1 Aquificales bacterium
CCGCAACCTCAGAGACCGCATCTTCTAACTTCTTCCTATCCACCTTTATATCGCACAAGGATATGATCCCAAAGCTGTCATTTGTACTCATGCATCCGTCAACGGTTATGGAATTAAAGGTTACATCACCCACCCTCCTTGTAAGTTCCTTTATATACTCGGGATCCATATCCGCATTGGTAAAAATGAATGCAAGCATGGTAGCCATATTAGGATGTATCATGCCTGCACCCTTCGCAAAGCCGAATACTTCAAGTTTATCGTATTTGACAAAATCATATTTCGGAAAGCTGTCGGTGGTTGATATAACCTCTGAAGCCCTTTTAAGATCAAGGGGTTCCAATATTTTACAAGCATCATCCACAGCACTTTTAACTCTTTCAACGGGCAGAGGTTCCCCTATTATGCCGGTGGAAAATATAAGAACATATTCCCTTCTTATATCAAACTTTTCACCAATATAAGAAGCGATCTCCTCCGCTGTTCCCACAGTGTCCCCCGCCATACAATTGGCATTTCCGCTGTTTATCAATATAGCCCTCACATAGCCCCCCGACTCCTCAAGAGCCTTCTGCGAATATTCAACCGAGCCGGATTTAATACGATTTTTGGTAAATATAAAGTGGGTCGGAAGTTCTGTGGGAAAATAAAGGAGTAGCACATCCGGGTTCCCAGAAGGCTTTAAACCCGCGGTACCTATCCCCATCAATATTTCTTTCATAATATTATTTTAAGTTTAATGCGAATTAAATTTCTGCTTATTGCACTGCTGGTAGGTCTATCCTCCTGTGTACTGCCGAGGAACAACATATATTACGGTGGTTCTGTTGAGGCAAAATGTAATGTCAAAGGTTACATAGAGGTAAGCTTCTGCCCTACCTCCTATTTCCTCACACCCCTCATACAACCCTTCAGCAGGGTGAAGATAACGGACACATATACGGGTAAGAGTGTAATTCTTTCAACGAGAAAAGGAGACGAAAACTGCATACCTCTGAAGTATAAGAAGCTCTTCGGGAACAGGGAAAATATAGAGGCAAAGGTTGAAATAAAAAGGTGCGGGAAAACAGGAGTAAAACACTGTCCGAGATTTATAAGGGGATATGCATCATGGTACGGAGCGGATTTCCACGGAAAAAAGACCGCTTCCGGTAAACCTTTTGATATGTATGGAATGTACGCGGCACATAGAACCTTGCCCTTGGGTACAGTCCTTGAAGTAAGAAATCTGGAAAATGGAAAGAGGGTAATAGTAAAGGTTATAGATAGGGGACCATTCATAAGGGGAAGGAATCTTGATCTTTCTTACGGAGCAGCTAAAAAGCTTGGAATGATAAAAAAGGGTGTTATTCCTTATGAAGCAAAAGTTTTAAGGTGCGGTGAATAAATTATATAACCTCTACCCATATACCTTTAAGATACAGGGTGTTGGGCATCTGAAGTATCCAGGGATGATCAAGATCCTGGAAAGTTTTTGCTACCACCCTTACCTGTCTTCTAACATCGTAGGAAGCTTCCGTTAAAACCTCCATAAGATGGTTCTCCGTTATATGGAATGAGCAGGAAAATATAACAAGATAACCGCCGGGTTTCGTTAGCTTAAGACCTCTGACACAGAGTTCCTTATAACCCCTCAATGCGTTGGGTACGGATGCCCTGTTTTTGGCAAAGGAAGGCGGATCTATCACTATAACATCAAACATCTCCCCCTGTTTATATAAGCTTTTAAGGAAGTCAAAAGCATTCTCTTTTACCCAAATTATCCCATCGAGTCCGTTAAGCTCAGCATTTTCTTTACCAACCCTCAGGGCTTGCTCCGATATATCTATGGCTATAACCTCTTTTGCACCCGCTTTTATCATATTAAGGGCGAAACCTCCCGTATGACAAAAAACATCAAGACATCTATCACCTTCTTCAACAAAGTTTCTTATAAGTTTCCGCGTGTTTCTCTGATCAAGGAAGAAACCGGTTTTTTGACCTTCCGGGATATTTACCTTGTATTTTAAATCATGCTCCCATATGATAATCTCTTCTGGAACTTCACCGTACAATACCCTCTCCTCCGCCTCAATACCCTCTATTCTATTTGCAAAGTCATTTACCTTTTCATATATACCTTTGGGTTTTAAAAGATCAACAAGGGCATCCAATATAACATCCCTGAACATATTCATACCGTAAGTTGTAAATTCAACAACCAAATAATCATCGTATTTATCCACAACAAGACCAGGCAGTAAATCCCCCTCCGAATGGACGATCCTCATAGCGTTACTTTCTATATTCAATCTCATCCTATAGCTGTAAGCATCCCTTATCCTTTTCCTTATAAGGTCATCATTTACCTTCTCTTCCTTGTCAAATGAAAGTATTCTTACCGCTATACTTACTTCCGGATTTATATATCCATAGCCGAGGAATTTACCTCCGTAATCCCGTACTGTAACTATGTCTCCCTTTTTGGGTTTACGTGAATATGATGCAATCTCCGGCTTATATATCCAAGGGAAGTAGCCCCTTATTCTGTCCTCTATACCCGGTTTAACCCTTATCTGTAGCATAATTTAATATTCAACAAGTAATCTATCCGCCACCTCCTTAGCCTTTTCGTAACCGAGAAGGATCTCAACGAGCTTAAGTCCAAAATCTATAGCTGTACCAGGACCTTGACTCGTAATGATACCCTCATCTACCACAACCTTCTCATCCACATAGGTAGCGGTACCTAAATTATCTTTTAAGCTCGGGTACACGGTAGCCTTTTTATCACCGAGCACACCGTATGCTACAAGGGCGGTGGGTGCAGCACATATAGCTGCGATCTTCTTGTTCTTCTCCATCATTGAATTGATAAGTCTTTTAACCCTCTCATCCTTTTTAAGATTTTCAACACCTCCTGCTCCCCCGGGTAGTATAACGAGGTCTAACTCGTCCGGATTTAGGGAATCAACAGTAACATCAGGGACTATTTTGACATTCCTTGCACTGGGAACGGGTTCACCAGTCAAACCCGCTATAATAACCTCAACACCAGCCCTTCTTAAAATGTCAATAGGAGCCACAGCCTCAATCTCCTCAAAGCCTGGAGCCAAAATAATTGCAACCCTTTTCATGCCATAACCTCCCTTTCTCTTACCCTTGGGTCTATCAGGGAAAGCATAATATCAGCAAACAGGTTACCCACAATCAGCATTATAGTACCTATATATAAGCTTCCCATCACAAGAAACAGATCCTGGGACAGGACAGCGTCAAGTATAAGCATACCCATTCCGGGCCAACCCACTATGATTTCAATTAGTGCAGCACCTGATATAAGAGAGGCTATCTCGTAACCGAGTAGAGTAATAAATGGGTTCATGGCATTTTTTATAACATGCTTTATGATAACCCTATCTGGAACTCCCTTAGCCTTAAGCATAACCATCATAGGGCTGTCAAGCACCTCAAGAACCGCACTTCTTACCAACCTGGTAAGCCCCGCTAAGGAAACAAGGGCAAGGGTAAGTGCGGGAACAGTAAGGTGTAATATTATATCCCATATCTTACCTAAGAGTGAAAGACTTTCATAATCGGGACTCCTTGCACCACCCGTAGGTAAAAGACCAGTCTCAGCGGAAAACCACAGAAGCAAAAAGGCGAGAAAGAAGCTTGGAAGAGACATAAAGGTGTAAGAGAAGACCCTTATAAATCTATCTATTAAAGTGTTCTCCTTAATAGCGGCTAATATACCGAGGGGAACAGCAATAAACCAAGAGAGCAAAGCGGAGCTTACGGAAAGAAGAAGGGTGTTCGGTATCCTTTCCCATATAAGTTGTGTTACGGGAGCATGATACTGGAAGGAATAACCGAGATCAAAAAATATAGCGGATTTAAGCCATTTCAGGTACTGGATAAGAAGGGGTTCATCAAGTCCGTACAGCTTTCTCAACCTCTCTATGGTTTCGGGAGAGATTTGGGGATTCATTTTCAGCTGGTCAAGATAATCACCAGGTGCGAGTTTTATTATAAGAAAAGATATAAAGGTAACACCTATGATGGTAGGTATCGCATGAATAAGTCTTCTCAGTATATATAAAAGCATATTAGATGTAGTTTGTTATAAATTGCCTATTTTTACTTCTAAGGTAGGCTTCTATTTCTTCTTTGTGCTTATTCTTAACATACTTTACGATCTTTGAATCGTCAATATAACCTATGAGGGGTATCCAGTCAGGTATAGTATCTTCGTCTTCCAGAAAATAATTAATGGCGGAAAGTATATCCCTCCGTGCCTCAGGAGAAAGATTGCTTTCGGGATCTGTAATCATCCTGTAGAAAAGCCTTATATCAAGTATAAGGTTCCTGAGATATTCCATTGTAGGAGGAACTTCCCTCAACTTACGTTCAAGCTCATTAACAAGTAACTGAGGATCTATCTCATCTATTCTGTACTTTTTCAATATCTCCTCCTTCTTCCAAGGCATGGGGAAACATATTATATCACTTCATACCTGCAAGCCACTTTGATATTATGTCAATCTCCTTGTCAGAAAGACCCCTTGCCCACGGACATCTCTTAGCCAGCTCCTTTATTTCATCCGGCTTACCCTTATATTCCCTTTTAAGATAAGAAAGGGGTTTTCTACTGTTTTCCCCATGGCATTTTAAACAATTTTTCTCAAACAGGACTTGACCTTCAGGCTTTGAAAATCCTAAGTTAATAAAAGAAAATATTAGTGTAATTAAACACAAATATTTAACCATTTTCCTACCTCCATGTTAAATTAAATTATATGCTGACGATGATAGTATTATGGAGGGAGCTGTAATGAGAACCGTAATCTTGTGCCTATTATTATCCTTTTCTCTTACCGTGTTCGGAAAAGGGTATAACTTCAGGGTTACCCAAGGTATTGATGAAGCTCAAAAGGCAGTCAAAAAAGCTTATGACATTGAGGCTGATGAAAAGGCTCCTTACCTTTATTCAAAGGCGCGATCGTATAAGCTCATATCCGCGGAGCTTGCCGCGGAAGTTGATGATATAGGTTCTAAGATATTCGCCATAAGGACGATGAACCTTGCCTCCCTTGCTATAAGTGCTGTTTACGAAGGTGAGGAGAAGCTAACTCCCATTGACATGAGAAGCCAAGAAGAATTCAGCGAGCTTGTAAAGAAAGCAAAAGAGCTGAATGTGGATCTTTACAATTTGACTCAGAGAATAAATTTTGCTCGCAAAAACAAGGGAGAGAAATGCGCACCGGTAGAGCTTGGAAAGGCGGAAGCCTTCTACGATGCACTCATATATGAAATAAGCCTTGAAAATCCCAATCCCGCTTTGGTACTTAAATTTTTCAATGAAGCAAATACGGAAAGTCTCAAAGCGGAAGGTAAAGTTAAAATAGCTATAGAGAACCGCCTTGAATGTTATACAGGAAAGACTCCTACAGTGGAAGTGCCTGAGTCAATTAAGAAGAAGAGGGAAGCGGATAAAAAGGAAACAGAAGAAATAAAGGTAACACAAAGGGAAATAAAGGTAGAGCCTCCCGCCCCTGTCAAGGAAGAGGTAAGGAAAAAAGAACCTATTGAAGAACCCCTCAAGATAATTGCAAGGATACACTTTGATTTTGACAAGTACAATATAAAGCGTGAATACATACCTATACTTAATGAGGTTGTAAAAACAATAAAGCAGAATCCTTATTTCAGGATAAGAATAGAAGGATTCACCGATAACATAGGTCCTAAGGAGTACAATGTTAGACTTGCTTATAAAAGGGCTGAGAGTGTTAAAAGGTACCTCGTCAGCAAAGGAGTGCCGGAGGACAAAATAGAAATAGTAGGCTTTGGTAAAGAGAGATATATAGAAACAAATGATAATCCCATAGGCAGGTTGACCAACAGGAGGGTTGAGTTTATAGTTATAAAAGTACCTCAATCACCTTGATGTTTAAACTTCCCTCCTACGTAGATCTTTACGAATCGGGTGTACTTAAGGAGAGGGTGGATAAAGCCCTCTCCATGCTTGAAGAGTGTAGAGTATGTCCTCACGAATGCAGGGTTAACAGACTTAAGGGTGAAAAGGGAAAGTGTAAGACTGGCAGATATGCAATAGTTTCCTCCTTCTTTCCTCATCTGGGTGAAGAGTTTCCCATAAGGGGTTTTAGGGGAAGTGGAACCATATTTTTCTCCTACTGTAACATGAAGTGTGTTTACTGTCAAAACTATACGATAAGCCAGCTTGGAGAGGGTGAGGAAAAATCACCGGAAGAGCTTGCACATATTATGCTCTATCTTCAAGAGGCGGGTTGCCACAACATAAATCTTGTTACACCCTCCCACGTTGTGCCTCAGATTCTTGAAGCACTCCTTATCGCAGTAGAAAAGGGGTTAAAAATACCCATAGTTTATAACACTTCTTCTTACGATTCCCTTGAAACCTTAAAACTACTGGAAGGAATAGTTGACATATACCTTGCGGATTTTAAATACTGGAAAGAAAAAGAAGGAGAAACATACTCAAAGGTAAAGGACTATCCGTCCGTTGCAAAAGAGGCCATTAAAGAGATGTACAGACAGGTGGGCGACTTGAAAACGGATGAGAGGGGTATAGCTTATAAGGGTCTCTTAATCAGACATCTTATACTTCCCGAAATGGATGAATCAACGGAAAAGATACTTGATTTCCTCAAAGATCTATCCCCCAACACCGCCGTTAACATCATGGATCAGTACAGACCCTTCTACAAGGCATACAAATATAAGGAGATAAACAGAAGGATAAGATATGATGAATACGAAAGGGCTGTACTGATAGCGAAGCAGAAGGGACTTACACTTATCTCTTAATCAACATTTTATCTCTTCTTTCGTATAATCCTTAAGCTTTATAACCCTACTTTCTTTCACTATTTCCTTAGCCCTTTTAAGTGAACCGTATAGTCTTTTCAGTGTAGAGTGGTTAGCTTGAAAGAATTCCTGAAACTGATCTTTACCCTTCACTCCTACAGCATAAAGGTTTCCCTCCCTATCGGTATCAAGCAAAATCCTTGCAAGGGGATTATCAGCAGGTCCATCAATAACCTCTCCGCCCTTCAAAGGATCAAAAACGGACATGTGTACACAACACTGAATTACGTTACCCCTATCAACCAAGGAAGTCTCATCGGGACCGTAATAGGTTATAAAGGTCTCCGAAGGAGTAGGAAAAGTCCACTGATGTGAACAGATAAGGGAAAAGGAGACTATACTGTTACCCTTACCTATACCCCCTTCCGCCCTATTACCCACATCAACGAGGATACAGGGTGTGGAGACATAAGGATAAAAGAAGATATAAGGTTCATATTTTTCCACATCTTTAATATTAAAGGGTCTTCCGTCTTCCTTCTTTAAAGGAACGCTTCCTCTGAAACTTATTTCGGATGGGAAACGGGAAAAGGCTATTTTACCCTCTATTAATAAACCTACTAAACCGCAAGTTTTTAAGAAATCCCTCCTGTTCATAAATCCACAGCAAGCATATCCTTGTAATGGGCTTTGGCCCATGCCATATAGGCCTTAAAGTTCTTTTGGGAAGGTTTCTCATCCGTTTTTACACTTGCAAAACTGAATTGCCCATTTTCATATTTATATGTCAACCTTACCCAAACCGCTTTATCCTCATCAACCGCTGAGTAACAGAGAGTCATTGGAGGCTTATAAGGTATATCTTTACCCTCTATTGAGGCCAGGACTCTCCTTGCTACATACTTCGCCTCCGTTACAGCGGTATTACCGCTTTTTGAAAAAGGCTGATTCCTTGCATCTCCAGAAACAAAAACACGCTCATCTCCTATAAGGTTGTACCTTAGTGGATCTATATTAGCCCACCTTTCTCCTTTCTTCACACCCCCTATTTTATAAACAATATCAGCCACCCTACAAGGCGGATATATATTGGCGTCTGTAAAGTCTATATCTCCGTAAACTTCCGTCTTCACTTTTCTGTTAATAACATCAACATAACTTATGTCTGCGTTTGGATAGTAATCAATATAACCGTTAACAATCTTCTCCCATGCATAATGGAAACCTTTTGCCTTAACGGGAGGATCAGAGTGAGGATCCACAAGTATAACTTTGCCTTTAACCTTGTTCTTCTTAAAGAACCATGCTATAAGGGTAGCCCTCTCATAAGGACCCGGTATGCACCTATAATCAAGACCCGGCGGAACGGTTACTACAAACTCTCCACCCTCAAAATTGTGTATTTTCCTCTTAAGATAAATATGCTCCGATCCGGGTATAAAAGCGGGCGGATATTTTGTTCTTGCTATCTCAAGCTCCTGAGGATCCTTTATATTCCATCTTTCATAATCGTAGTCTATACCAGGAGCAAGGACAAGGAAATCATAATCAATAACACCTTTGTCTGTATAAACTTTTCTCTTGTTTCTATCTATATCAATTACGGTAGCCTGTAAAAAGTGGTAGCCGTAGGTGTCCGCAGCTTTAAGATAGCTGTGAACAAGCATCTCAAGGGGCACTATGTCAACAAGCCACAGGTTGCTCATTGGACAGGAGAAGAAATGAGATCTTTTGTCAATAAGAACAACATCTACGGAAGGGTTTTCCTTCTTAATATACTTTGAAACTGTAAGTCCCGACCATCCCGCCCCTATAACTACAACCCTCGGAGATTTGGGAGAAGGCTTTGGAAGATTTATTGAACCCTTACCGAAGGAAACACCACCTATAAACAAGCCTGCCGAAATGCCTACAAATTTTAGAAAACCCCTCCTGTCCATCCCACGCCCTCCGTCTTTTTTAACTTAAGAAGTCCTTCAAGTGCCTTTTCATTGCAAGGCTTCTGAGCTTTCTCAAAGCCCTTGTTTCAAGCTGTCTTACCCTCTCCCGCGAAACCCCCATAATTTCACCTATTTCTCTAAGCGTCTTTGGTTCCCCTCCTTTAAGCCCAAATCTTAATTCTATAACCTTTCTCTCCTTTTCAGGTAACTTCTCAAGTATATCGTATATTTCCTTACTCATAGCCTCCCTAACTATGGTCTCTTCTACTTCTGCGGTTCCGTGTTTTGTAAGGAAATCAATAAAGAATGTATCCTCATTCTCTCCCACTGGCACATCAAGGGAAAGAGGTATCCTGCAAACCTGTAAACACTTTTCAACCTCTTGGGGAGAGATCTTATAACCTTGCTTTTTAAAAGCCTCCTCAACTTCCGTTTCCGTAGGTTCTCTTCCCAGCTCCTTAGAAAGTTCTTTGGCTATAATATCCTTGCTCAGTCTTTCCGCTACCTCTTCTGGCGTGGGTTCCCTTTCAAGCTGACGTACAAGCTCGTTGTAAACATTACTTACCCTGCTTATAAGATGAGACTGTTTTAAGGGAATTCTTACAGCCCCTGTCTGCTGAGATAGAGCCTGCATAATTGCCTGTCTTATCCACCAAACAGCATAAGAGATAAACTTGACATCCCTGTCCGGATCAAACCTCTTGACAGCTTCAAGAAGACCCAGGTTACCCGCAGCTATAAGTTCGGAAAGGGGTAGCCCGTAACCTATATACTGCTTTGCAACACTTATAACAAATCTTAAATTTGATTCAACAAGCTTCTGCAGGGCTTCCTTATCACCCTTTCTTGCCCTGTATGCAAGCTCCTTCTCCTCCTCCGGCGTAAGCAGAGGAATTTTAGCAATCTTTTTTAAATACTGATTAATAAGTTCCTGTTCTGTATCTGAAAGCATGACATCACCTCAACCTTAAAACAAGATATATATTAGTTTCTCCCCTCCTTACAAGTAAAAGGGCTCTACTGCGACCTGCATCCTTCAGATCCTCTATCATAGATATAAATTCGTCAACATCTTCAATGAATTTATTGTTGACTGATATAATAATGTCACCCGGTCTGAGACCGCTGTAGTATGCAAGACTACCCGGTGCCACCGCTATTACCCTTACACCCCCTTCAAGTCCATATCTTGCTTTTTCTTCAGGTGTCAAGTTTCTTATATTAATACCGAGATCCTTACCTTGCTCCTTATCATAAACCCTTACCTTTCTCTCCGGCAACCTACCAACCTTAACTTTTATAACCTTTTTCTTACCCTTCCTCAGAATGGTAAGGCTTACCTCCGTACCTGGCGGAGTTTTCATTATCTTAAGTTGCAAATCCCTGACACTATCTATCTTTTTACCGTTAAGTTCAATTATTATATCTCCTACCTTCAAACCCGCCTTCTCCGCAGGGCTGTCTTTCATAACCTGGGCTATAAGGATACCCTCCTTAACATTTATTGCTTCCGCAATCTCCGGTGTTATCTCTTGAATTACAACGCCAAGCCATCCTCTTACAACTTCACCCTTTTCTATAAGTTGTTCCATAACCCACTTGGCAAGGTTGATAGGTATAGCAAAACCAAGACCCTGTCCCTCAGCTACTATAGCTGTATTTATACCTATTACCTCTCCCCTTATATTAATAAGTGGACCCCCGGAATTGCCCGGATTTATAGGAGCATCCGTCTGTATAAAGTTTTCATACTGGGTTATACCTATACTCCTTCTAAGGGCGGAAACAACACCTACCGTAACAGTCCTCTCAAGTCCGTATGGGTTGCCTATCGCTATTACTATCTGACCCACCCTCACCTTGTCCGAATTTCCCAACTTAGCTATTCTACTTTTAGGATTACTTATTCCCTCAGCATCAACTTCAATAACAGCTATATCCGTTTTGGGATCCCTTCCTACAAGCTTTCCCCTCTTCTCAGTGTGTCTATCAAAACTAACCCTGATAACATCCGCATTTTGTACAACATGGTTGTTCGTAAGTATATAAAATATATTTTTATCTTCATCGTATTTAACTATTACACCTGACCCTAAGGACCTTCTTCTGCGCGGAACATCAAAAGGAAAAGGGAAGGGAAAATCAAAGTCATCAAAGAATCCGTCCCTTGCTTCCTGAGTTGCAAATATGGTAACTACAGAAGGTGAAACCTTTTTCACAATTTCGGTCAACTCTTTTTCAAAACGTGCAAGTACTGAATTCCCCGTAATTACCGTTTCTTCTACAGACTCCTCCTTTTCCTCACTTTCTTGTAATATCTCCCCCTCAACCTTACCATTGGCAGGATTTGCTGTACAACTATAAAACCCTAAGAAGAGAACAGCTATAACGGAGAAAACAAGTGACATATATATTTTCCTCCTCATGATTTAATTTTACACAAAAAGAAAAGCACCCTAAAATATAAACTCGTCATATTCCTTATTTTCTCTTCAAGCTTGCGTCTTGAAAATGTAACAAGACCCTTAGGATTGTAGGAAGTTCCTGTATAATGGAAAAATCTAAGTACATCCCAACCCTTGTAAGGTACATCAATGTCCTTTACAAACCATACGTCTATTATGCATCCGTAAGAATCAAGTATTCTAAGTACTTTTTCTTCAGTCGGAAACGGAAAACCGAAAACTTCCACACTCCCTCCGATAGGAAGGGCAACACCAATACCCTCTTTTGAAACCCTTATCATCTCGCCTATAGATTTACTCACGTCAGTCCAGTGTAGGACGAAGTTACTAACAGCCCAGTTAAAGCTTTTGTCCTTAAAAGGGAGATATTCACAATCACCAACAACAGCCTTTCCAAACCTCTCTTTGAAATACACCGACATAGGAAAGGATATATCAACACCAACAACATCGGAAGACTCAAGATTTTCAGTCACAAATCCCGTACCGCACCCTACATCAAGAATCCTACCTTTTATTCCTGTAAGAAGGGAAGATAGAACAAGGGCGGATTCCCTCTGGGGTAATGCCCACTTATTGTATGTATAGACAGCCTTAGAAAACCGCACAGATAAGATCTTTTTCATCTCTTAAAGGGAAATGACCTCCAGGCAGAATTCTTAATTTAGAGATTTTCAATAGGTTAGCAAGCTTGAAGGCTTCTTTAACAGGAACTATAGGATCACCTACGCCGTGTACAATAATAACCTCCTTATGAATGTGTGGAATAACATGAGAAAGGTCTATTTCAATGAAATCCTTCAACAACTTATAAGATCCCTTAATATCCATACTGTCTTTGAACGGCTTACCCAAGGCGGTCATACGGAAGTTTTCAATTAAGTCCTCTCTGCCTGCACTGATCCCTTTTAAAAAAGCTTTTATTCTTGATTCCCTCCACGCCTTAGAAAAGCAAGCTGTTGCTCCTATTAATATTAACCTGTTAACCTTTGAGGGAAATAAAAAAGCTATTAACAAAGATAGGGAGGCTCCCATGGACCAACCTATAACATCGTGCCTTAATGGTAAACTCAAACCGATTGCTTTAGCGAGGGAAAAGAGATCCTTATAGTGTAGTATGGATCTACCGTGAAAGGGCAGATCTATTTTAATACCCGAAAATTCCTTAAAGATCTTTGATGAGAAAGCATAACCATGAATATAAACGGGATTCTTGAACATAGAGCTTTATAATTATAAAACAATGCTGAATATAAACAATATTAAAAAGTCTGTTAAAGGAAGGTACATCCTTAAAGGTATATCTATGTATGTTAAAAGAGGTGAGGTTGTGGGTCTGCTTGGACCTAACGGAGCTGGAAAAACAACCCTCTTCAATTCAATAATAGGATTTACAAAAATTGATGAGGGAAGTATAACCTTAGACGGAGAGGACATAACCCATTTACCACCATTCCAAAGGGCAAGGAAAGGCATATCCTTCTTACCCCAAGAACATACACTTTTTGAAGATCTGACAGTAATGGAAAATTTAGTTATATTCCTTGAATTTTTTGAAAAGAGTCGTGAAGAACTAATAGCAAAAGCGGAAACACTACTTGAAGATTTCGGTATATCACGCCTAAGGGACCAAAGGGCAGGAAGCCTATCGGGTGGACAAAAGAGAAGACTGGAGATAGCAAGAAGTCTTATATCCAATCCACGGTTTCTCTTCCTTGATGAACCCTTTGCGGGTCTTGATCCTATAGTTGTTCAGGAAATAAGAACACTTATAACGGATCTTAAGCACCAGAATATAGGAGTTCTTATAACAGATCACAATGTGAGGGAGACAATAAAGTTGGTAGACAGAGTTTATATAATCTCAGAAGGCAAAATAATAGCGGAAGGTCCCCCACCCGAGGTTGTAAAAAATGAAGAGGTGAAGAAAACTTACCTGGGCGCAGATTTTACCCTTTAAGAGGGTACTTTATAGTTTGCTTCTCCGAGGAGATCAACTCCACATTCAAGATTCTCAATCCAATTTATAAATTTCTCAACCATCTCCTTGCCTCTAAAGATAGCTCCGTGCTGAGGAGCTATAATGTCTATATCAAGACTCCTTACCATCCTCGCCCACAGCTTACAAACCTTTCCAGAAGCTATATATCTTCTATGGAAAAACTCCATATACTTTTTATGGGATTCAAAATCAGACACCTCGTAATAATCAATACCCAAAGAAGCACCCAAATCTCCCGAGAATAAAACCTTACCAACGGGATCATAAATTTGGAAGTTACCCGGTGAGTGAAGGAAATGGGCGGGAAGTATATAAAGTGTACAACCGTTAAGGTCAAAGACAGTCCCCTTATCATCAATGGGGTGTAGCCTACCCTCCAACTGACTGTCCAAACCGAAATGAGGCAAGAATCTCATCCACAGCTTTGAAATAAAAGCATCCGCACCAGTGGTCATAAGCCAACCGTTAAGTGATGCAACTATATCAGGATCCTGATGAGAGAGAAATATGTACTTAACATTACTGGGAGGTATATAACTTGATATGTCAGAAAGCAACTTTGCAAATACCTTGTGGCCTCCGGGGTCAAGCAATACACCCTCTCCCTTGTGAACTATAAGGAACTGATTTGACTGAACAGCACTGGCAGGCGTAAGCTCGTCAAACATATAAACCTTATGCTCGGGAGAGTCAAAGAGAACTTTCCCCGGCATGTCCACCTCCTATATTGATAATTCTAATCTAATAAATAGGCAATAATCATCAGAAATTTAGGAATATAATTTTCAGCATGAGATACACCGTATTGGGCGGTGGAAGATGGGGAACAGCCCTTGCCCTTCACCTTTCAAAAAAAGGTGCAAAAGTTCTTGTATATGACATAAATAAAAATGCTATAGAAAGAATAAACAAAGGACTGCACCCCTATATTGAAAATTTCAAACTTTCTGAAAACATAAAGGGTACAACGGATATAAAAGAAGCGGAAGCTTTTTCAGAAAGGATAATATGTGCATTACCCACTCAGGTTATAGAAGAATCGGTGAAAAATATGGACCTTAATAACAAGGATGTGATAATAGCATCTAAGGGGATTGATGTAAAAACTAAGAAACTTATTTCGGATATAATAAGGGACCTTTTTAAAAGTGCAAGAGTATATGCGCTGTCAGGTCCCTCTTTCGCAATAGAAGTCTTGAAAGGTCTACCAACAGCCCTCGTACTTGCCTCGGAAGATGAAGAAAGGGGAAAGATAATACAGAAGGAACTTAATGCGGAAACCTTCAGAGTATACAGGAGCAAAGACCTAAAAGGGGTAGAGCTTGGCGGAGCACTCAAAAATGTTATAGCCATAGCATGCGGTATATCCGACGGTCTGGAATTAGGAAACAATGCAAGGGCATCTCTTATAACAAGGGGTCTGAAAGAGATGGCAAGGATAGGGGTCTCTTTGGGTGCGGAAGAAAAAACATTTTACGGTCTTTCAGGGGCAGGTGATCTTTTCCTTACCGCTTCCTCTGATCTTTCCAGAAACAGAACCTTCGGGTTCATGCTCGCAAGGGGAAAGAAAAAGGAAGAGATACTTAGGGAACTCAATCAGACAGTTGAAGGTATTGAAACAGTCAAAGCGGTATATTCTATAGTAAAGGAAAAAAATATCTACGCCCCGGTTAGCGAAGCGGTTTACAAGGTGGTAGTGGAAGGTGAAGATTTACACAAGGTTATAAGGGAAATGCTTTTAAGGGAACCGGGAGAGGAATAATGGCGTCCCCGGGCGGACTCGAACCGCCGACCTCGAGATTAGGAATCTCGCGCTCTATCCTGCTGAGCTACGGGGACTACCAAATATTATAACATTTTGGTACAATTACCTTTGCCCATTGGAGAATTGGGTATATTTTATTATACCGAGGGGTAAGGAAATGAATCTTGTAGAAAGGCTTTATGAGGAACACAATGGAATAAATGCGAAGATAGAAAGACTTTATAATGCGGTTGAAACACTTAAGGACAGCAACGTTGATATACTTAAAAAATTGTTTGAAGAACTAAAAAGAGAAATACTTATACATCTTAGAGAGGAAGAGGAACTCCTATTTCCTGAACTTGTTAAAAAGATGGGTACATCCGCTACATCACTGCAACTTATACTTAAGGAACACGAAGAGATAAAAAATCTTCTCAAAGAAATAAATAATCTTATACTTGAGGGAAATAAACCCAAAATATTTTCCGCTGTTCACAGTTTAAACAACAAACTTGAGGATCATTTGAAAAAGGAAAATAACCTGCTATATTCAATAGCCCACGAATTTATAGATCCGGAAACGCTTAAAGAAAAGAGCAGGCTTGCTGTAAAGATAAGGCAAAGTACAAATATTTAATTGAAGAGGGAAGTAAACATCTCCCGCAAGGTTTTCATCTTTTCACCTAATAGATTTAAAAATTCTTCCTCATCTATACCCAATGAAGATGCTATAACAGCTTTATCAGCGGGTGACATAACAGATGTGCCTCTCTCCTTTGATAGTCTTAATTTAGTTTCCACCAATCTTAAGAACATATATATATCTTTAAGATCCTCTACAAATGAATACTTTTCCTTCAACACATCCATAGCCTTGATAATAGAAGGTTCCCTTATCTTTTCCTTCAAAACAAGGTATTGAACGATAAATTCCGCATCCATAAGTCCACCTTTTCCAGCCTTTAAATCTATGAACCCCTTCTTCCTGAAAGCATTCTCCTCAAGCTTCATTCTGATGTCATACATCTCTTTTAGCTCAGCTCTTCCCACTGGTTTGCCGAAAAGAAAATCTTGAAGGATTGATTCAAATTCTTCGTAAAGATTTTCATCGCCTGCTATATATCTTGCCCTTGTCCAAGCGAATCTCTCCCACACACGTGCCTGATTTTTAAAGTACACCTTATAAAAATTAAGGGAAGGTGATATTTCACCCTTTGAACCCATGGGTCTCAACCTCACATCCACATCGTAAAGGTAACCTTCAGATGTATGACGTGTAATAAACCTTATTATGTTCTGGACATTAGAACTTATGTTTTCCCTATCTCCCTTATCACCCGCTACGAAAACCAAGTCAAGATCTGAACCGAAGTTAAGCTCCCTGCTACCGTACTTGCCTAAGGATAGCATTAGGGTGGGCATCTTCTCCATTTCATGAAGCCTCCAAACTTCCTCCATAACAACATCCGCAAGCAGGGTCAGGGATTCAAAAAATCTTATAAGCTTTCTGTACTCTTCCTCCGCCTTCATCAAATAAACAAGTCCTATCCTTACCTCCCATACCCTTTTAAGCCTTCTGAGAACATCCTCCGAGGAAAGACCCAAAGAAATCTTATATTTTTCAAGTTCAGAAACTATGTCTTCCTTTGAGGGGAAATCCTGGTAGAGGGTTAGAACATCCTCAAGCAGGTCAGGGTATCTGCCTATGATTGTTGACAGATAAGAAGATAAAGAAAACACATCCGCAAGGAAATTTATCAGGTCTTTATATTTATCCGAATTAATTATGTATTTTCCGTTATAACTTGACATCAGCTTATCAAGATTGGCAAGGGCTTCATCTGGATTAGCCTTTGAAGACAGAGCGTCAACGATAAAAGGTATCCTGTACATAAGCTTCCTTCTTTCTTCTTCAGAAAGCCTTAAACCAGGCTTGCCGTGAATGTAGGAACAGAGAAGAGTAAAGGCACGAGAAGGATTTTTAAACCCTTTCTCTCTAAGCAATCCTTCTCCTACAACCCTATCCATACTAAGTATGGCTTCACTTAAGGGGTCGTGGTCTTCCTCCCTCTTTGCGGATAAGACACCTTTGAATATTTCAAATACACCGCTCCTGTACCTGTCCAATTTTTCTGTGAATTCCTCCTTATTAATACCCATAGCCTTTGCAATGGTTTCTATATCTTTAGCAGGAAGTCTCTGAGTCTGTATGCATCCCAAAAGTTGAATCCTGTGTTCAAGCTTCCTCAAGAAGGTATAAGCTTCTTCCAAGAAAGCAACCTCTTCAGAGGAAAACACACCCTTCTGGTGCAGTTTCCATATAGCCCTGAAGGTGTTCCCCTCCTTTAAAAAGGGAAATCTGCCCCCTAAAAGAAGAACAAGTGTCTGAACCGCAAACTCAAGTTCCCTTATACCTCCCCTTCCCTTTTTAACATCAAAATCCTTTAATACCCTTCCCTTTGCCTCAGCATCTATCCTTGACTTTATAAACCTTATCTCCTCTATAACACTGTAATCAACTGATTTTCTGTAAACAAATGGATCAACTACACCCTTCATAAATTTACTCCCAAGTTCCTCGTCTCCCGCCACAGGTCTTGCCCTAAGAAGGGCAAATCTCTCCCACGTCCTGCCGTAAGATTCATAATAAAGCTCCGCCGTTCTCAGCGAAACCGCTATGGCACCCATTTTTCCAAAGGGTCTGAGGTCAAGATCAATCTTGTAAGGTACACCCTCCCTCGTATTTGTGGTTAAGAGTCTAACAACATATTCAAACACCTTTGAGAAAAACTCAGGAAGAGATAGATTGCCCGCCTTCCCCTTATCCGATGAATATATAAACATAATATCAATGTCGGAGTAATAGTTAAGCTCTTCGCTTCCGAGTTTGCCAAGGCCTATAATGGCTCCTTTAGCCTCTCTGCCCTTTTCATCTAAGGGTGTACCGTACCGTGATCTTGCCTTATCAATAGCTATCAAATATGCAAATTCAAGAAGGGCATCCGCGAGGTAGGAATATTCCCTAAGTATATCTTCAAGAGGCATAACATTCAGTATTTCTTTTGAAAAGATCCTCATCAGTTCTCTGTGTCTGTAATAGGCAAGCTTTTCGGAAATGATTGCATCCTCTCTGTTATCCCCGACAATCTCCTTTATCTCTCTTAGATACTCTTCTTTGCTCTTAATCCTGTACCAAAGTCTGTCTATGGTAGGCTCAAAGTCTTCAGGGTGAGACAGAAGAAATCTACTTATACACGCGGACTTATCCAGAAGATCAAGAAGTAGCATAAACCTCCTCTTGTTAAGATAAGATGAGATCCTCTCCTTATTTGGATGCTTTTCTATAAATTGGAAGAATTTTCTGCGGGTGTATTCCCAATCAATGAGTCTGTTTTTTACCTCAGGCAGTCTTAACCATTCTTCAAATTTTTCCATCAACTTACCTTCAATACGATCTTCCCGAAATGCTTTGACTCCTCAAGATACTTATGTGCATGTCTTACATCTCTGAGATCAAATATTCTATCAATAACTGGTTTAAACTTACCCGCGGAGAACAATTCGGTTATTGTAAAAAGATCCGATCTTCTGCCCATATAAACACCCTTTAAACTTATCTGCCTCACAAAAGCATACCTTAAGCTGAACTCTCCCCTATCTCCTGTTGTGGTTCCGAGAAAGGAAAGAACCCCACCCTTCCTGATGATTGATACACTCCTGTCAAAGGTCTTTTCACCTACATGATCAACAACAACATCCACTCCATCTGGGAAAAGGGACAAAACCTCCTTTACAACATCCTGAGTGTAATGATTAAAAACATAATCAGCCCCTATTTCTTTACATTTGTTCATCTTTTCCTCAGTACCTGCGGTTGTTATAACGGTAGCACCCAAAAGTTTACCTATCTGTATGGAAGCCACACCTATGCCAGAGGATCCCGCCCATACGAATAATGTTTGTCCCGCCTTCAATCCTCCCTTTGTAACTACTGCATTCCACGAGGTTAAGAATGTAAGGGGATAGCTTGAAGCCTCCTCAAAGGAAAGGTTTGAAGGCTTTTTTATTATATTTCTTGCAGGCACACTTATAAATTCCGCATATCCGCCCTTACTTCTCAAACCGATAATATCATAGGATTTGCAAAGATTATCATCACCCTTTTGACACTCATAACACCTTCCGCAAGACAGGGAAGGGATAATAATAACCTCCTCCCCTTCCTGTATTCCCTCAACTCCCTCTCCTACCTTTTCTACAATACCGCTTATATCCGAGCCGAGGATGTGCGGAAGCTCTGGTTTTATGCTTAAAGCACCCATCCTCACCCAAAGGTCAAGGTGATTAAGGGCAACCGCTTTTACCCTTACGAGTACATACCCAGGCTTTAAAGATGGTTCCTTTATATCCTCCCTGTACTCAAGCTTTTCCGTCCCTCCGAAGCCTGTCAGTATAATACCTTTCATAATTCCCTATAATACAATAAACATGGAATCAAACAGGGTAGTTATAGTAGGAAAACCCAATGTGGGGAAATCAACCCTTTTTAATAAAATCTCTGGGAAAAGGAAAAGTATAGTACACAACCTTCCCGGAGTTACAAGGGATGTTATAGAGGAAGAGGCGGAATGGAAAAACAAGAGATTCATCGTAGTAGATACGGGAGGTATAGTACCAGAAGAAAAAGATTGGTTTCTGCAAAAGATAAGGGAAAAGGTTATTAAAGAACTTGACAGGGCTGGAGTAATACTTTTTATGGTTGACGGAAGGGAGGGAATAACTTCCACAGATGAGGAGATTTCAAAATTGCTTCAAAGATACAGGGAGAAGGTAATACTTGTTGTAAATAAGATAGACCGCGATCCTGACTATAAAGTATTGTCAGAGTACTACAGACTTGGGTTTGAACCCCTCATACCTATTTCCGCCCAGCACGGTAAGGGTGTTGCGGAACTGCTGGATATAATAACGGGGAGGATAGGAACAGAAAAAAGTGAAGAAAAGGAATATATAAAGATGTCCTTCGTAGGAAGACCTAACACGGGTAAGTCCTCCCTGATTAATGCACTTCTTAAAGAAGAAAGGGTTATCGTATCACCGGAAGCGGGTACAACGAGGGATGCGGTAGATATACCCTTTAATTGGAAGGATAAGGATTTTATACTCGTTGATACCGCAGGAATAAGAAGACCCTCAAGGGTTGAGTACGGCGTTGAATTTTTTGCAGTAGGCAGAGCCATTGATTCTATAGAAAAGTCAGATATAATATGCCTCGTCATAGACTGTACAGAAGGTGTAACTAAGCAAGACAAAAGGCTTGCAGGACTTATAGAAAGAAGAAAGAAAGGGCTTATAATAGTTGTAAATAAAAAGGATCTTTGCAACGGCTCCTATGAAGAACTTACAAAATATATAAGAAAAGAACTTTTCTTTGTTGAATATGCTCCCATTGTGTATGTGAGCGCTCTAAAAGGTGAAAATGTGGAAAATATACTTACCAGCGCTGTGGAAGTTTACAATGATTTTACAAAAAAGCTTAAAACATCTGCGGTAAACAATGCCATAAGAAAAATACTGAGAGAAAAGAAGCCTCCCATGTATAAAAATAAGGAGGTTAAAGTATTCTTTGCCTTCCAAAAGGCAGTAAAACCACCCACCTTTGTGCTTATAACAAATTACAGGGAAGGATGGAAGCAGAACTACCTTAAATTCTTTGAACGAAAATTTCGGGAGTACACAAAAATTTTAAACTCTCCATTAAAATTTATAATTGAAGAAAGAAGAAGTTAACCGAATCTGCCAGTTATGTAATCCTCTGTAAGTTTATTTTCAGGTTTCGTAAATATCTTCTCCGTTGAACCGAACTCTATAAGCTCGCCCATATACATAAAACTTGTGTAGTCGGAAACCCTTGCAGCCTGTTGCATATTATGGGTTACTATAATGATGGTCACCCTCTTTTTCAACTCAACAACAAGTTCTTCTATCTTTGCGGTAGATATGGGATCAAGGGCGGATGTAGGCTCGTCAAAAAGCAATACTTCCGGTTCTGGAGCAATTGCCCTTGCTATACACAGCCTCTGCTGTTGCCCTCCAGACAGGGAATAGGCATTATCGTTCAACCTGTCCTTTACCTCGTCCCACAAGGCGGAAGCTTCCAAGGCATCCTTTACCTTTTCATATATAACATCCTTGTCTTTTATACCTTTAAGTCTGAGGCCGTAGGCCACATTTTCAAATATGCTCTTGGGAAAGGGATTGGGCTTCTGGAAAACCATACCTATCCTCATCCTTATCCTTATAGGATCTATATTTTTACCTATGATGTTTATGCCGTCTGGATAAAGAATGATCTCGCCCTCATACCTGTTGCCCGGATAGAGATCATGCATCCTGTTAAAACACCTTAGCAATGTAGTTTTACCGCAACCGGAAGGTCCTATAATTGCTGTAATCTTCTTCTCATGAATATCCATACTTATATCCTTCAACACATGATTGGTGCCGTAATAGAAATTCAGATTCCTGACACTTATCTTTATACCCTTATTTTCTACAGGAGCTTCCGCTTCCTTCTTCTTTATAAAATTCTTCAAAGCCATTTTATAAAGCTCCCTATGTTATCAGATTGAACAGATAAATTAGCCATCCGGTAACTGCAACATATATCCATACAAGTGCTGTCACGGGTGCAATTTTTTTGTGTTTTTCAAAATTTTCCTTAAAGGCGTACCTTACAGTAACTACAGCGAGAGGGAAGTTAATTATTGCAAGAATAGTGTGTGACCATAAAATAAAAGAGAACAACCCTTTCATCGGACCTTCATAGGGCTTTGTAGGTATTATCATGGTTCTTATAAGGTAAAGCACAACAAATATTATTGCAAATATACATGCGCTTATCATTGCCCTATGATGCCATTGTTTTTTCCTGAGGAGAATAAATATGATGCCCGCAATTATAGATAAACCACTTATAGCTATGGTTATTAAACTGAGATATATAAGTATTTCTTTCATCCGCTTAATTATAACTTATTCTCCTGAAAAATTCCTAAGAACAAATGATACAAGGAAAGTAACGAAAAAAGATATAAGAACAAACAAGACAATAGCCACAGCTATTGCTATGGCAACATCATCCCGCTTTTTCATTTACACCTACCCTCTCCCGCGATATAAGAGAACTCAGCATATAAACAACAAACATTATACCTCCCAAAACAGCCAGTATAGTACCTATACCCATCATGGTCAATGATATTATAACGGACGGATCATCTGTAAAATCAACACCGTATGTCTTACGCGGAGCACCGCCCTTACCCGCCCAGTAAAGGCTCAGTACAAAAAGTATCATGCCTATACCATAAAAATAGGGCTGTATTTTAGGAATTTTACCTATAACCCTTCTATAACCGTATTCCTTTAAAAGGTTATAGGATATAGCCATGAGGGCTATGGTTATACTTGTAACCGCTCCGTGATAGTGGGCGGGTACTCTAAGATCATTGCTAAGACCTAAGTATGCTATCAGAATGCCAAGGTAATAAAGGGAGAAGGAAAAAATAAGTGAAACGGAAAAGACACTAAGGGAAGGTTTGAAGTTTATGAGTACACTCAGGGTATGTATAAATATAGGAACACCCAAACCTATAGCGTAAGATATCTCCGCCCATAGTTTTGCATCTTTACTTATGGGATCTTCAAAAACAAAGAGCAGAGAGAAAGTTATTAACGAAAAAATGATAAATACAGTATTTATGTATCTCAAAACATTTAACTCCACCCTTTTACCTTCCAATGAGATCAAATAATACCAAGCCATAAGGAGTAGAGAACCGTTCAAAAATTGTTGGATATGCCCAGGGATCCAGAAAAACCTTTCAAAATAAAGAAGGGGTTCCGAAGGAGAACCTGCCTTAAAGAAGGAGAAAATGTAAGAAACTATCATAAAAAGGGATATAAAAATACCGGCGGATGCGCAGTTAATTAGTGGGTCAGAACTAAATACACCCCTTAAAGCCTTAGATAAATAAAGAAAAGTTTTAAATGAGAAGGAAAGAATAAATAACCCTATACCCAAGAAAAATAAAGGATGAACTATAACGGGAACATAATTGTTGGGAATTGGTTCACCCAAGGCAAAAAAGCAAGACAGAGCTATAAAAACATATCCGAGATATGCCATAAAAAGGAGTACTTTTTCGTATATAACTTCTCCGAAAAGTTTTGTCCACAACAGAAGAGTAAAAGACATAAGCCACATAACTATGGCAAGATCTACATGACCCACAAGGGCGTGATAAAAATAATCCTCGGGGAATATACTGTGACCAAAAGGGGTTCTGCTCATAGCAACAAGAAAGGCGAAAAATCCCCCTGTCCCTATGGAAATTATGGAAAGGATAAACCAGTATCTTTCCATACCGCTCATTGCCTTACCATATCAATGACCATCAAGGTAAATATGCTTGCAAGGTAAAAGATGGAGTAGAAAAACAGCTTCATATCCACCTCTTTTCTTGAAAGGACAAATTTTATTGTCATCGCTATATAGATGATGTTCAAAACTATGGCACCGTATAAGTAAATGGTGCCAGCCATATTCATATAATAGGGAAGGAGTGTTACGGGAAGCAGGAGCAGTGTATAAAACAAAGTTCTAAGCTTCGTTTCCCTAACTCCCCTTGATACGGGAAGGGTGGCAACACCCGCCCTTCTGTAATCTTCCTTATACTTAAGGGCAAGCACCCAAAAGTGGGGCGGTTGCCATATAAACATTATCAAAAAGAGGACGAGTGCCTCAAGGTTTATATTACCGGATACAGCTGTGTATCCTATAACAGGGGGTAATGCTCCCGTTATACCGCCTATCTCAGTTGCGTACTCTGTTCTGCGCTTTGTAACGATGGTATAGGGTACAACATATACAAAGGCAGCGAGGAAGGCAAGAAAAGCGGATATAAGGTTTACATAGTAAGATAATATGAAAAGAGATAATAAAATAAACGAAAAACCCATAAACAAAGCAATCCAAGGATTTACCGTTCCCTGGGCAGTAGGTCTTGACATCGTCCTTTCCATCAACCTATCTATATCCCTATCAATGAAGTTATTTAAAACAGCAGAACCTGCTGCAGCAAAACCAGTACCTATAAGGGTCCAGAAAACCAAAAAGGGATCTGGCAATCCCCTGTTGGCAAGGTATATACCTGTCAAGGTAGTAACGAGGACAAGGGCTACAATACCAGGCTTTGTTAAAACAACATGATCCTTTAGCGTGTTCTTATAATACGCCACTTTATGAAGGCTCATGCCCTCACTTCCCCTTGAACCCCCTTAGGGAATAGATAGGGTGCAGTTATGAAGGAGACCCATGCCAAAAGGAAGAATCCCAAAAGTATGTGGTGAAACACTATCGGAAGGAATAAACCAGAGAATACACTCATTATCCCGAACAGCATCTGTGCAACTACGAGGGTAAAGGTTATCCCCGTTCGTGGGTTCAATTCCTTAAACATTAAGTAACCGGTAAAGATAACCAAAGCATAAGCTACCACCCTATGAAGGAAGTGGATAAACACATTGAAATTATCAAAGGGAGGTATTATATGACCTAAACATGTGGGCCAATCGGGACATGCAAGCCCCGACTGTGTATACCTTACTATTATCCCTATTATTATTTGCATGTAAACAAAAATGAAAAGGGGAACAGCATAAGGTACATGCATAGGTACGCCTTTCTCGTGAGCTATAAGGGATAAAGTAAAGGATATGAAAGCAAGTATAATTGTGGACACTATTATATGAGAAGAGGTAAGAACCATATGTTCAACTTCGCTAAGCAGAGGTGCCTCCCTTAATACCACAACTCCACCAAGGATAACTTCTACTATAAGCATTATAAGGGCTACGCTTATTGTAAATCGCGGTAGCCCCCTGTAATTTCTCCAGACGCTTATAAAGGACAAAAGTATAAATAAACCCGCATTAGCCCCTAACAGTCTATGACCCCACTCTATCCATGCATCCATCTTTGGAGGAGGGTTAAAGGTACCGTAACATAAAGGCCAATCAGGACATCCAAGTCCAGAACCGGTAGATGTAACTATACCGCCGAAAACCATCAGGACATAGGTTGAGATAAGAGCTATGAAAAGTATTATCTTTGTCATAACATTCCTCTCCTCTTCAGATAGGTGGTTATTATCCATAGTATATAAGAAAGGAATACAAACATCAACAGGGAGTAACCTATCAGTTTTGTGATCCTATCAGCTTTCTGTTTATCTTTGTCCATTTCAAATCACCCCCTTTAAATAAAAAAACCGCCCCTTAAAGGGGCGGTTACGTTTGCATATTTAATTTTTCCTTAAGCCTTCTTGTAGTTGTAGGGGTGCCATTCCTCATCCACTTCGGGTAGCTTGTCAAAGTTATGGGGTGCAGGTGGTGAAGCAGTCCACCACTCCAGAGAAGGTGAACCCCAAGGATTAGCATCAGCCTTTTCACCTTTCACCATACCCAGGATGAGGTTTATGAAGGTTATAAGTACTCCAAGAGCGAATATAAACGCACCAACTGTCATCCAGTGATGGGCAGTTATAAGCTCGGGAATGGGGGGATAATCAACATATCTTCTGGGCATACCATGAAGACCAGCTATAAGTTGCATTCCAAATATAAGCATAGCACCCATAAACATTACGAAGAAGCCCAGGCTTCCAAGTCCATCTGAGTAGGCAAGTCTTCCTGTGAATTTGGGGAACCAGTAGTAAAGACCTGCAAATATACCAAAGGTTATTATCATTGCAAGAACAAAGTGGAAGTGACCTGCAATCCAGTAGGAGTCAGAAAGACCGTAATCTATACCAAGCATACCGTTAGGTATTCCTGTCAAACCTCCTGGAAGAATCATAAATATGGTTCCAAGGGCAAACCATGTTGCTGTATTGAACTTCAAAGCACCCTTAAAGAGGGTTAAGGTTGATGCAAGAACTATAATTCCGACGGGTACAGTTATCATCATTGTGGTTATGGACTGGATTATCTTCAACCAATCAGCGGTAGCGGTAACGAACATATGGTGTGTCCATACTATGAATCCCAATACAACAACTCCCCACTGAGCTATTACATACGCTTTATATCCGAAGAACCTGTTTTTAGCCATTGCGGATATGACTTCACCGGCAATAGCAACCGGTGGTAGCAACATTACATAAACTGCTGGGTGTGAGTAGAACCAGAATACGTGCTGATAAAGAAGCGGATCACCACCCCTTGCGGGATCAAAGAAGGCTGTACCAAGATACTTGTCAAAAAGGTCCATTGTAACTGCGCCCGCAAGTGAAGGAACACCAAGGATCTGTATGACGTTGGCGGTTATTATTGAATGAACAAATATAGGCAACTTCCAATATGACAAGCCCTTGGCCCTCATTCTAATAACGGTTGTGAGGAAGTTAACAGCACCTGCTATGGAAGATACTCCAAGAAGATGAATTATGAAAACATAAAGGGCAAGATTTCCTGCATCGTTGTTGAGGGCATAGGGAGGATATCCCGTCCACATCATCTTTATGTGGTTACCGGGTATTAGGGTTATAAGAACAAGAACACTTGCACCGAAGTATGCCCACCAGCTAAGGGCATTTAATCTGGGGAAGGCAACATCCCTTGCACCTATCATCAAGGGGAGCAAGAAGTTACCGAATCCTCCAGTGGGTGCACCTATAGCCCACCATAGGAGCATTATTGCACCGTGTCCAGTAAGGAGATAGTTGTAAAACTCCGGACTCCAGAATTGCAGACCCGGATTTGTCAACTCAAGCCTCATTCCAAGGGCAAAGAGTCCACCCACCACAAAAAACAGGATGCTGGTAACGAGATATAAAATGCCGATCTTTTTATGATCCGTCGTAAATATCCACTCTTTCAGGGAGGCTCCGAAATATGGCACCCCTGTAGGGATAGCTTCCCTCATGATACTACACCTCCTTAATTATTTACCTTAGCTAATTCTATATTACCACCCTTAGCTTGCTTTGTATACCACTTCTTAGTTGAATACTTGTTTATAAGATCAGCATCAGCAATTTGACCGTTATACCACTGTTCAAATTCTTCCTTGGGAACTACCCATATCTTGGCCAGCATATAGGCATGGTTGGTACCACAATATTCCCTACATGATACGAGATACTCTCCAGGTGCATCCACTTTAAACCATTGGTAGGTTACTCTTCCGGGATAAAGATCCTGTAGCTTGTTAATAGGTGGCCATAGGTAGAAAGCATGTATAACATCAGTTGACTTCATAGAAAGCTTTATCGGAACACCAGCAGGTACTATAAAGCCACCCTTAAACTCTTCAAACTTATCAGTTGCAGGGTTATAGAAGGAGAAAAGGGTTTTACCGTTAGGATATTTAAACTGCCACATCCACATTGAACCAGTAACTTCTATCTCCATAGCATTTTCAGGTATTTTCTTTTGATATTCAAACACAGATTCAGAAACGAAATCCAGGAATATGTCTCCCGCAAACACTGCAACTCCCCAAGCTATGAGAAGACCGTTTTCTATAGGTCCCCACGGTTTAGAAGCATGCTCACCTTCTTCCCTTTCACCCTTCTTATACTGGTAAATCAGTGTGAATACAACAAAAGGTATAGCTATTACAAAGAAGTATAGCATTACCACATAAAAGACATTCTTGAATCCCCAATACCATTGAAGACCCGGTTCCGCACCAGTAGCTTTTGCGACTTCATAACCCTCAAGTATGGGTTGATGCCCTACTATCATGACCAGCGTAGTAACCGCAAAATAAACTATTACCAATATGGCTACCATTGTTCACACCTCCTTCCTTCCATAAAGTTTACCATAAAAAACGCTAAGCAATAAAGTTGAACCCAAAAGTATGAAGCCAACACCTCCCAATATCATAACAGGATTTAACATATAAGATCCCTTCTTGGCGTTGTAGCTGAAACATGCGAGATATACAAGATCTACAACCTCATTTATTTTAAGTTCTCCTGTATTTGCCTCCGCAAGGGCAATTCTCACCGCCTTAGGATCGGGCTTAACCCCATATATATACCTCACTATCCTTTTGTCGGGAGATATGAATATTAGCACATTGGGATGTACAAAAGCCCTGTCCTTAACAGAATAGAAAAATCTAAATCCAGTGGCTTCGGTGATGCGTCTTATATCCTGTTTTGAAAGCAATCCGAACACCCAATTATCAGGTATATATTTCAGTTTCTCCTTAAAGGATTTCATTGTTTCCAAAGTATCCTTTTCGTCAAAGGAAAGGGTTATAAAAGTGAAGTCCCTATCTTTGATAGACTCCAAGGCTTTGGATATATTGCCAGCCAGAACAGGGCAAGAGGCATCGCATGTGTAGTATGCAAATACTATAATGGCGGGTTCCTCACCAATTATCTCCCAGAGCTTTTTAGTTTGCCCATTTTCAAGAACAACATCAACATTGGGAATTTCCCTTCCCAAATGTTCACCCTCATTTATACGAAGGATAGAAACATCAAAACTGCTATCTTCATCATAGGGAACACCAAGAGGGGTGTTAACCGACCAACCAAGGGATAAAACAGTAAGCAGAAGAAGAAACACCCCTCTCATGGCCAAACCCTTAAATTATTAATGTCCTCCTGACAACGCAGGTATAGATCCTACAAAGTATGCATTTGTAGCAACGAACATCCATACAACGTCAACGAAATGCCAGTAAAATCCAGTTGCTACAACTGCAGTTGTTTTGGTTTCGTCAATCTTACCGCTCAAACCTATCCAGAGAAGATAAAGCATAGCAATCAATCCTACAAGAACGTGTGATGTGTGAAAACCTGTAAGCATATAAAATGCGGTACCGTACATATTAGATGATAGGGTAAAACCGGACTCCCAAAGATGTATCCATTCCATAACGTGCAAGATTACGAACAATGCACCCAATATTATTGTGATGAGAAGCCATTTGTTATAGGCGCCCACATTTCCATGTTCTATAGCCCTTTCCGCTAAGACTATAGCTCCACTTGATGCCCAAAGTATCAGGGTCAGTATAACTGGCATCAGCAGATTCATCTCTTGAGGCACCCAATTTGCCCATTCATGAGAGTTAAATACCCATGCCCTCCAAAATGCTGCAAACATTGTTCCGAATACTATTACCTCGGAAGCAACGAAGAAAACTATGGCTATCTTTCCATGCTTCTCATCATGCCCCGTTGTGAAGAATTCATTTACCCAACCTGCAAGTCCTCCGAGTAAGCAAACAACAGTTAAACCTGCAAAGATAACCGCTAAAAAGGGCATCTGCCATTGAAAAAAGGCGGTAAAAGCTAAAACAGCAAACAATGCACCAAGCCCTACTCCAACGGGCCACACACTAACTTCATGGTGACCGTGGTGGACTTCTTCATGCGCCATAGCTCATCCCTCCTTAAAAATTTAAATCCAACCTGAGAAACTATTATACAAGATAAAAAATTCGTCAATGCAAGCTTAAAAGTTTTTTTAAATCCTCTTCAAGAGAGAAATAGGCACCGATCTTCCTCTTAATCAATTTACCGTTTCTATCATATAGGAAAGACATAGGCAAGTAAGAAACACCGTACATATCCGATAAACCTTCTTTATCCATAGCAACGGGAAAAGATACACCGTATTCTTTTACAAAATCCCTAACGAAGTTTTCATTTACATCCACACTTATAGCGACTATAGTAAATCCTTTGTTTTTGTATTTCTTATAGATATTTTCAAAGTAAGGCATCTCCTCCCTACAGGGAGGACACCATGTAGCCCAAAAATTTATAAGTACGACTTTGCCTTTTAGATCATCAGTGTTTAATTTTTGCCCGGTTATAGTTTCAATTTCAAAAGCAGGAATTTCACTTATATCTGAGGATGCTGATGATCTATCGGAAGAAAAGTACAAGTAAGAAAGAATGCCTATGGCAAGAACTAACAGGATATAAGGTATAAACTTACCCACATTTTAGATTATACAAAACCCCGCCACGGGCGGGGCAGGATTTACAAACAAATCAGAGGTTATTGAGGATCCACTCAATAAATGCCCTTTCCTGATCTGCGGGTACAGCCTGAGGAGGCATAGGTGTAGATCCCCATACACCTGCACCACCTTTCTTTACTTTTTCTACAAGTTTGTCAACAGCACCCGCTTGACCCTTATATTTCGCAGCTATGTCCTTAAAGGAAGGCCCGATCTTTTTCACATTGAAATCATGGCACGCCACGCATCCGTTCTTCTTCATAAATGCTTCAGCCTCCGCCTTGGAAGATATGGCAAAGGACATACCCGCAAAGCCGATTAAAGCAAGCAGAGCAACTTTCTTCATACTACCCACCTCCTTTGGGATATTGAATATTCAAAATTATAGCACATTGAAATCTTAACTGCTTGTCGCAACAGCACCCCTCCTGTTTTTTATTGTAAAGTATATCACAAACCAGACGAGGATAAGCTCTATAACCGCCACAAATATGTTTACATGCGCTACGGAACCAACTATTACTATCCTCTCAAGGAAAAGCCCAAAGAGAACTATACCCGCCACGATAACCATTAAATAGGGTGAGAGTTTAACCTTTCTGAAAAGAAGGCTAAGCCATGGAATAGCTAAAAGTAAAACGGGTATAAGATAGGTAGCTACTGGGAAGTGCTCAAGTCTTTTTAGGAAGTAATGGAACTCTTCATAAAGGTTTCCGTACCATATTATAAGTACCTGTGAATATAAGAAGTACCCCCAGAGGAAGCTAAATCCGAACATAATGGTAGAAGAGTCCCACTGGGTCTTCTTAAATATTTCTGGGAATTTTCCTCCGTTCTTTATGTATATGATAAACCTGATAACAGCTATCAGTGCAAGGGCGGAATATACAGCCTCAAGGGTTATATAGGCATCAAAGAGAGAGCTGTACCAAGGGTAGTCAAGGGGCATAAACCAGTCGTAACCTATATTTGCTTGAAATGCAACAAAGGCAAATAGATATACAACAGCCCAGAAGTACTTCTTATCACTTTCTTTAAGAGATTCGGTAGCATATTTCCACGCAGCAAGGCATATAGCTTCATAAAGGAACAGATTTCTTAAAACATAAAATCCTTTGTTGAGCCATAGACCCTGATGTTTTGCCCAAGGATATATATCAAGCTGGAACATAAATATAAGGAACAAAGTGGCGGAGAATATCACTGCAGGATAAAGGGAAAGGAGATATTCCTTAACAGGCTTTATCCACCCACCCCTAACCGTTTCCGCAATGGCAACTATAGCTATAGCACCCTGAGTTATAGCGGAAAGGTAAGATAGACTTACTAAGAGCGTACCGTCAACACCCTTTATTATCTCAATTATAAGAAATATAAACCATACTACACCGAACCCTATCCAAAGAGACTTGCTTCCCATTACGCTTCCTCCTTAGCCTTCAAAAGTGACTCTATCTCCTCAACACTTTCACCTTTCACCTGTATGACAAACTTATTTCCGTAATCCTCAGGAGATATAATCCTCTTAATGCTTGGAAGACCAGATAGAATTAGCAAACCTATAAAGGTAGCTATTCCTCCAAACAGTATGGTCAGCTCATAGGCTATAACAAAAAAGGGTAGAACACCTACAAGAGGCTTACCTCCCACTATAAGGGGTGGGTCCTCCCAACTTAAATGTGTATACGTGGTCAAGGCATACCCTGTTATGAAACCTGTAAGGGCTCCAACGAGGGTAAAGTACTTAATCTTACTCTTATGGGGATGTGTACCGAGTATTTCATCCACCTCATGAACGGGAACAGGCGTTATAACCCTTATATCTTTGGGACTAATACCTGCATCCACAAGCTCCTTAAGTTTTGCCAGAAAATCTTCCTTTTCATCAAAAACAAACTCTACCTTTTTCATTTTCCTTCCTCCCTGACTCTCTCTTCCTTAACTTCAAATATGGAAACGACAGGTATAGCCCTTGTAAAGAGAAGGAACCACATAAAGAACCATGCAAAGCTACCTATGGTTATAAGTATTTCAACAATGCTCGGATGATAAAGTCCCCAAGAGTAAGGTTCATATTCATGAGCCAGAGAGATGACAACGATAACAAATCTTTCAAGCCACATACCTATGTTGATAAATATGGAAACTACGAAGAGAACAAGTAGATTTCTTCTCATACTCTTTATAAAGAGTATAAGTGGGACAACGGAGTTGCAGAATATCATAGCCCATGAGTACCACTTGTAATCTCCAAAAGCCCTGTAAATGAATTGATCCCTTTCAAATACATTTTCACCATAAAGAGGTAATGTAAACTCTGTTATGTAAGCGTAAGTAACTATAAGACCTGTGAAAAGGGTAAGTTTGGCCAGATTTTCAAAGTGATCTATGGTTATATACTCTTCCAATTTAAATATCTTTCTCATGGGTATAACAAGGGTAAATACCATTGCACATCCGGAGAATATAGCACCTGCTACAAAGAAAGGAGGGAATATGGTTGCATGCCAACCAGGAACTATGGACACTGCAAAGTCAAAGGATACTACCGAGTGGACTGATGCAACAAGGGGGGTAGCAAAGGCTGCAAGGAACAGGGATGCCCTTACATAATGCATCCACTGTGGAACGGTACCTGTCCATCCCAAGGAGAACAGCCTGTAGAAAAATCCTCTTACTCCTCCAAAGAATCTCCTTGCTATGGCAAGATCTGGTACCATACCGAGGTACCAGAATATTAGACTTATGGTAAAGTAAGTTGACACCGCAAAAACGTCCCATTCAAGAGGAGAAAAGAAGTTAGGCCATATCTCCCTCTGGGTGGGATAAGGGAAGAGCCAATATATCTTCCAAGGTCTTCCTGCGTGAATAATGGGGAATAACCCCGCTGTCATAACAGCGAATATTGTCATAGCTTCAGCGGATCTGTTGAATGCACTCCTGAAGTTTGCTCTAAACAGCAATAAGACAGCGGATATTAGGGTTCCTGAGTGTGCTATACCTACCCAGAAGACAAAGTTGATAATGTAGAATCCCCACATACCAGGGTGCCTTATACCCGCAGCTCCGAGACCAGTTTTCAGCTGATAGATCCACGCACCTATGGCGACAAGGACAAAGAATACACAGAGTCCAAGAGCTATCCAATAGGCCTTACCGGGTTTTACCATGGGCATAAGGATATCTCTGTCTATCTTGTCAAGCCTTTCAGAAAGTTTGGTTGCCATATTAAACCCTCCTTCTCACCTTTGGAAGGTAGTAAACCTTGGGTTCTGTCCCAAGGAGATCAAAGATTCTGTATGAATCCTTATCCTTAGACATCTTGTAAACCTGCGAGTTTTCATCCAGGAAGTTGCCGAAAACTATGGCACCGCTCGGACATGTCTGGGCACATGCGGGCAGAAGCTCACCCTCCTTAATCATCCTATGCTCATCCTTAGCGAGATCCCTTGCCTTCCTTATTCTGTGGAAGCAGAAGGTACATTTTTCCATAACCCCCTTACCCCTTACCGCAAGATCGGGATTAAGCATCCTATCAAGGGGTGACTCCCATTTGTAATCAAACCAGTTAAATCTCCTTACCTTGTAAGGACAGTTGTTTGAACAGTATCTTGTACCCACACACCTGTTCCACACCTGTACATTCAACCCTTCGTCATTGTGATAGGTTGCCTTTGCAGGACAGACAGGTTCACAGGTAGCATTTTCACACTGCTGACACATCATTAATACAAAGTTGACTTCACCATTTTCCTCATAGTAAGGCTCTATCCTTATCCAGGACATCTCCCTCCCCTTTAGATGTTCAGACGGGCCTGCTATGGGAACATTATTCTCTATATAACACGCAGCTATACAGGCGGAACATCCCACACATTTATCAAGATCAACCGCCATAGCCCAAAGATAGGTCTTATGAACATGACTGTGATCGGGATAGGGCAGTTGGGCAAAAGGATGCTTTGCATAGGGGTATTTAAACTTACCGGGAGGTGCCTCGTGACCCCATGCGTGCATATCCTCCTCTCCCATGTGTTCCTTTTTAGCCTCCTTATAAGGAATAGGGACAACTCCCCTATCGTGATCCGAATATGAACCAGAAAGTATCGGGATGTTCCTAACCTTACCCGTTTTCTTTATGCTAACAATCTCTATAAAAGGTATTAACTCCCCAGTCCTGCCGTCCACATTGAATTTTTCCGGTGTAATTGTACCCATGTATGCAACTATAATCCCATCCGCCAAGCCTTTCTGGATATGAGCGAGTGTGGTTTTATTAACTCCTTTACCGGATACAACAACCTCTTCCCTTAACAGTTTCTTATTAGGTATATTCCTTATCCTAAATCTCTTAGCTATACCTTCAGAAACCAACATATAATCGCCATACGATATTGCGGTTATAGGATCAGGAATCTCATTTAAAAGCAGATTATTTTTACCTCTACCGTCATACCATCTTATGGAAGGTGCAAGAACAAGTGCAGGTTTCTTAATCTCATTTTCATACCTTATGTTCCTGATCAAAGACCTTACTATATTAGTTCTCAAATTTAGATTGACCTTGGGCAGTTCTTTTATGTGATATGGTAGTTTCTCAGGCGGTATATTGAAAGCGGGCCATTCATAGGGACCAGCATTAAAGAGCCTGTCCGCAACCTCCTTGCCGTAATCCCTTTCTATCCTTTTATAGACATACTCTTTAAAGTCCTTAGCAATGCTCTTGCCTTTGTATCTCCTTAGTATTGTAATAAGGATATCTCCCTCCGGAAGTGTGTTAAACAAAGGCCTGTTATTAGAAGGATCGCTTTCGGGAGGAATGAGAATCTCAAGGGCGGGCTTGTAAACGGAAAGCATACCTTTTCTGGGTTCAGAATCACCCCAGCTCTCTATAGGATGGGAAAGGGGAAGTATTAGATCACATTCCTGAGCGGTTTCATTAGGCAAATCATATAAGCCAACAACAAAGTGGGCATTCTTCAAAAGATTTTTAAATTTTTTACCCTCAAAGGAAGCGGGATCAACCTTTGATAGGAAAGCCACCCCTATCTTCCTTATACTTAGTTCAGACATAAAGTTTCTGAGATCTATGAAATTTCCAACTCTTTCATAGTTTTCTGAATATGTAAAGTCTATAAGATCATCCGTCATGCCCATAGCCCACTGTATAAGCCCTCCCAAGACAGCAACATCAAGACCAGTATCATGAGCGGTTGATACACCACCTACTATAAGCAGAGGTTTCCTCGCTCTTGACATTTTCGCGAGAAGCCTATCAATGTTCTCCGCCTTTATACCAGTTCTTTCCGCAACCTCCCACAAGGAGTAACGTGGTACATATTGAATTATCTCCTCAGGAACTTCCCTTACAGCCACACCGCTTTCTACTATCCATCTCAGTATAAAGGAGAGGAGAAAATGCTCCGTACCTGGTTCTACGGAAAATCTTTCATCCGCGTTAAGGCCTGTAAGTGTAAGATGGGGTTCTATATGTATCCATTTAAAGTTTTTATTATCACGTGCCTTCGCAAAGGCTGATTGGTAATATACGGGATTACCGAAGGATTCAAGTATATCAGCACCTACGGTTAATAGAAAATCAGATTTCTCAACCTTATAAACTGGCAGTTCATTTATCCCGAATAGTACCTCATATCCCTTCCTGACAGCGGAGTGGTTTATGGGTTCAAATTCTGGCAATCTCTCAATACCTGCCTCTCTACAAAACTCATCTATAAGATGGGAAAGTGAACCCGTAGTCCTTGAAGAAAGGTAAACACTCTTAAGGCCTTTCTTCTCCGCTTCCTTTAATCTATCAACAACAAGATCTATGGCCTCTCTCCATGTTATCTCCCTCCAGTTGCCATTCGTATCTTTAATGAGAGGATTCTTATACCTTTCGGGGCTATAAATCCTGTATAAAGATGCCTGCCCTCTTATGCAAAGAACACCAGCGTTAAAAGGTTCTTTAAAAGCACCTGATGTTATGGGATGATTAGGCATACCCTCAAGTTTGGTGGGATATTTACCATGTACCCTGTCATAAACCTTATCCCTTACAAAGGCAAGGGCGGGACACCCAGAAGGACATTCAGCACATACCGTAGGGAAGTATAAACCCTCTCCTCCACCCCCCGCATCGGGAGGTATCCTATCGGGGGGAGGTGAAACAAAAGGAATTATTTCATCAGTTCTAAAGTAATGATTTTTATTGAGATGTCCTGTACAAGAGGATAGGGCTGCACTTCCTGATATAAACCCTATGAATTTTATAAAGTCCCTTCTTTTCATATTAAAGCCCTCCTATTTATGACAAGTCCAACAGTCGGTTGGAGCCCTGTCCACCTTTGCTGGAGGCAATCCATGAGCCTTAAGGTAACCGTTAACATCCTTATGACATTCAAGGCACCATCCCATCTTTAAAGGTTTTACTCTCTGGGCTACCGTCATGGTACTGAGATCACCGTGACATGCTTTACAATCAACACCCGCCTTTACATGCCTTTTGTGAGTGAAAAAGACAAAATCCGGGAGTTTATTAACATGCTTCCAAGGAACTGGTTCCTTCTTGTTCCAATACTCAGTCAACTTTTTAATTTCAGGTTTGTCCGTTGCTATAACCGAATGGCAACCCATACAAACTTCCAAGGGAGGAATACCTGGACTTACCGCCTTATCCGCATATGCATGACAGTATGTACACTGCAGTCCTACATCCTTTACATGCTTGTAATGGGGAAACTCTATAGGCTGTTCGGGAGTCTCAATCCTGTAAACAACAAAGGCATCACCCAAAGGTTCTATCTTAACACCGAGAGATTTAAACAAATAGATTAAGGCTCCACCCACCACAAAAACAACTACACCGAGTACAGCAAGAACACCAAGGCCCTTCCTCATAATAGCCTCCTATATTCTATTAGCAAGGGGTGTGCCAAAATGTCCTTGGAAATTTATACTCCAAAAATTAAAAACTTAAATAAACGATACGATTTTTTAAATGAAAGTAAGGTGGTAAATTTTTTGTTGTGACTGGTAAAAACTTGACCATCCGTCCAAAGTACGCAAAATAATATGTACTGTGAACTGGCTTAAAAATATTCTCCATTTAAGCATAGGCATAAAGTTAGCTGTAACCTTTTTCACCGTTATTCTTCTTTCATCTTTACCCCTTACGGTTGTTATGGTAAACTTTGGGGAAAATATATTATTTGAAACAACTGAAGAAGCAATAAAGAACTTCCTTGAGATTGAAGAAAGCATAATTTCTGAATTTCTTATAAAAAAGGACGAAGAGAAACTTAAAGATATAAGCAAAACAATAATAGCTCAGAGGTTTATAAATGAAGTAGCCTTTCTTGATGAAAAAGGGTACGCTCTGACGTACACAAGTAAGGACGAGATACCCTTCGGTCTAACACGTCTTTTGGAAGATCAAAGATATACGGTTAAACACAAAGTAACCGACAAAGAAGGCAACCCAGTAGGATTTGTTGTTATAAGGCTTGATAAGAAAGAAATAACAAGGCAGTTTTCTTATATAAAATACAGCGTTTTGGGTATATCTTCGGGTTTCGGATTGATGGGTATTTTGCTAAGTCTCATAATATCCTATAGGATAAATTCAAGATTGAGGAGGATCCTAAAGGAAGCGGAGAAGGTAAGAAAGGGACATATAGAGGAAGTAAATAAAATAGACTTCCCTGAAAAGGATGAGATTCAAGACCTTGCAGATGTGGTTTATGAAGCCTTCAAAAATGTTAATACATTCCTTAATAACATAAGATTTGCCCAAGACTTTTATGCGGAGATAGTAAACAATGTGTATGACATAGTACTCATCCTTGACAGAGAAATGAGGATATTCTTTACAAATCACAGGATTGAAACCCTCGGATTTAACTATCACCAACTTCTCGGCAGGAAATTTTCCGTTTTAATAAAGGATCCAAGGGACAGAACCATACTGAGGAATACGCTGAACAACAAGCTTCCCTTTACCTATGAAACGGAGATAAGAAAAAGGAAAGGGGGAAGTATTCCGTCCTTGCTAAGTATAATGCCCGCCAAAGAGTGGTACATTGTAACCATAGCGGATATTTCAAAGATAAAAGAGCTTGAAAATAAAATGAAAAGGATTGAAGCCCTTTCTTTTCTGGGAGAGATGTCCGCCAATCTCGCCCATGAGTTAAAAAACGCCCTTTTACCGGTTAAACTCCTTACCTCTATGGATGAATGCGATAAAAAGGATATAGAGATAATTAAAAAATCCATATCGCGAATTGACAGTATAGTTAATGAGTTTTTGACCTTCGCAAAAATAGGAGGAGGAAACTGGAGCTTACTTAATATAAGCGAGGTAATAAAGGAGAACATATCCCTGCTTCTCCCGAGGATCAAAGAAAAAAATATAGAACTTAAAACTTTTTTTGAAGATATACACATATATTCAAACAGAGAAGCTTTAAATGTAATACTTACAAACCTTTTAAACAATGCAATTGAAGCCATTGACGGCAAAGGCTTCATACATGTATCCGCTGTAAGAAAAAATATGGAAGTGCATATAACCATATCCGATTCGGGTAAGGGGATACCAAAAGAAAATATGGACAAAATATTCTCACCCTTCTTTACAACTAAAAAGGGAGGGACAGGTCTTGGCTTACCCATAGTGATGAGATACACCCATCTTTTGGGAGGTACACTTGATATACAATCCCAGGTCGGGAAGGGAACGACAATTACAGTTACAATACCTTATATAAATAATAAAAGCCATGAAGGGAAAGGTACTGGTATTAGATGACGAACACGATGTACTTTACGCCATAGGCAAGGTCCTTGAAAGGGCAGGCTTTGAACCAATATGCGTTGATAATCCCTCTGAAGCACTCAAAAAGGCTGAAGAATCGGATACCGCGGTTATAGATATAAAGCTCGGAGATTTTTCGGGAATAGATGTACTCAAGAGACTCAGGGAAAGGGGTATAACCATACCGGTAATAATGATAACCGCCTATACCTCGCCAGAGAATATAATAAAGGCAACAAAATTTGGTGCGGTTGAGATACTAAAGAAACCCTTTGATCTAAAAGATCTTCTCAATTCGGTAGAAAAGGTAATACCTAAGAAAAGGAAGAAGAGCATACCTAAGGAGATTAACGGATTTCCTATAGTGGGAAGTTCTCCAAAGATGCTTGAAGTATTCAAAATGATAGGTCTTGCCTCTTCCAATGATATGAATGTGCTCATAACCGGTGAAACGGGTACGGGTAAAGAGGTAATAGCAAGGGCTATCCATGAAAACTCGGAAAGATCGGGCAATCCCTTTATAGCAATAAACTGCAGTGCTATACCAAAACATCTGCTTGAAGCGGAGCTTTTCGGCTATACAAAGGGATCCTTCACCGGCGCACTTAAGGATACACCTGGTAAGGTTGAGTTAGCCAACAGGGGTACCCTCTTCCTTGACGAGATAGGAGATATGCCCCAAGAACTTCAAACCAAACTGCTCAGATTTTTGGAAGAAAAGAAGTTTTATCGCATAGGTGATACAAAGGAAACCCATGTAAATGTAAGAATAATAGCTGCTACCAACAGGAACCTGGAAAGCCTTATAGAGGAAGGGGGATTCAGGGCGGATTTGTATTTCAGGCTTGCACAGATAACTATAAATGTTCCGCCTCTCAGGGAAAGGAAAGAAGATATACCAGAGCTTATAAGCTTCTTTATATCAAAGGCAAACGGAGAACTCGGAACGGAGGTGGAAGGAATTGAGGAGGATGCTCTTGAAAAAGCTATGCAGTATTCTTGGCCCGGAAATGTAAGAGAACTTAAAAATGTAGTTTACAGAAGCGTTCTTGAAACAAAGAAAGGCTATATAAAACACCTGCCTATATCCTTAAACCAACTTCCCAATCAATCCCTTGAGGACATCTTGAGGGAGTACATAAAATCCGTACCCGAGGAGGAGATAGGTAATATACCTTCTGTTTTTGAACAGGCTCTCTTAAAGATTCTTATGGAAAGGTACGGGGAGAATAAATCAAAGATAGCAAATGTATTAAACATTTCACGCAATACCTTGAGGGCAAAGATAAGGCAGTACTTTGGAAAGGAAGGAGATGAAAAGGGCCATAGTAATACCCGCAAGGCTTGATTCACAAAGGCTACCCAAGAAACTGTTAAGGCCCGTAAGGGGTGTACCCCTCATAAGAAGGGTAGCGGAAGGGTGCCTCAAAACTGGGGAGAGGGTTATTGTAGCAACGGACAGTGAGGAGATAAAAAGCGTGCTTAACGATCTTCCCCTTGAGGTTATTATGACACCGAAAGATATAAAGTCTGGTACCGATAGGGTGGCCCATGTAATAAAGGATATGGATGTGGACCTTGTTATAAATTATCAGGGTGATGAACCCTTTGTATATAAAGAAGATATAGATAGAATTTTTGCGGAACTTGAATACAACGATGTGGTAACCGTGGCGGTAAGGGAAAAGAAAAATACTGAAGATCCCAACAATGTAAAGGTGGTTATTGACAGTCACAACATGGCACTCTACTTCTCAAGGAGTCCCTTGCCCTACTTCAGAAATAAAATAGAAGACAGCTTCTATCCCTTAAAGCATGTGGGTATCTACGGCTTCAGGAAACACATCCTGTTGGAATTCACCCAAATGCCCCAGGGACACTTGGAGATTATTGAGGGTTTGGAACAACTCAGACTCCTTGAAAGGGGTATAGGTATAAAGGTAATACTAACAGATAATTTTTATCACAGCATTGACACGGAAAAGGATCTTGAAATTATAGAAGCTTTACTGCGGGAAGGCTCTTAACAATATTCCTTATAAGCTCAA
>JALWWX010000213.1 GCA_027078675.1 Aquificales bacterium
CTACCACATCAATGCTTGCAAGCATATTTGAAGATGCGGGTACGGATCCGACCGTTATAATAGGGGGCATTTTAAAAAGATTGGGAAGCAATGCAAAACTCGGTAAAGGAAACATAATAATATCGGAGGCGGATGAGAGTGACGGTTCCTTTCTAAAACTTATGCCTGCGGTGGCGGTTATAAACAACATAGACAGAGAACACCTTGATTTCTACGGAAGCTTTGAGGATATAAAACTATCCTTCCTTAAATTTGCGAATTCCGTTCCCTTTTACGGTATAACCGTACTAAATGCGGACGATGAGGTTTGCAGGGAGCTTATTAAAGACATAAACAGGAGACTTATAACCTTCGGAATAAATCACGGCGATGTCAGGGCATCGGAGATTAGAATTGAGGAGGGAAAATATTCCTTTGATCTAATATACAAAGGAAAAAAACTCGGAAGAATAAACTTAGGGATACCAGGAATACACAACATATATAATGCCCTCGCATCTATATGTGTATCCCTTGAAGCGGGTATAGACTTTGAAGTAATAAAGAAAGCCCTAGAAGAGTTCAGAAATGCGGACAGACGCTTAGAATTTAAGGGTAATGTAAACAACAATCCCGTTTATGATGATTACGGGCATCATCCCACGGAGATAAGGGCGGTTATTAACACGCTGAGGGAGATACACGCAGGGAAAAAGATTGTTCTTGTATTCCAACCACACAGATATTCACGCGTAAAACTGCTGTATGATGAATTCAGAAAGGTTTTATCCCTACCCGATGTATGTTTCGTTACCGATATATATCCCGCGGGCGAGGAGAAGATAGAGTCTTTGTCGGGCAAAAAGCTTGCGGAAGACTCGGGCGTATTGTACGGAGATAAAGAAGGGATATTTTCAGAGATCAGCAAGATGACCGACAGCGTTATAGTCTTTATGGGAGCAGGTAATATCACAAAGTGGTGTGAAGAATTTATAGACAGATATGCCCTAAGGCATTAAAGTAAAATAAAAGGTTATTCCATGTGCGGAATATTTGGAGTATATAACTCACCTTACGCTTCCCAGTATGCATACCTTGGAATCTACGCCCTTCAACACAGGGGTCAGGAGAGTGTAGGTATTGCATCAGCGGACGGAGAGGAGATATACGCCATAAGGAAACCTGGTCTCGTACTTGAAAGCATAAAGAGGGAAGACATGTTCTATCTTAAAGGCACAAATGCCATAGCCCATGTAAGATATTCAACAGCGGGAGATCCGGGAGGGCTTAACGCCCAGCCCATAGTAAGGGATCTGTCCTTCGGTAAGGTTGCAATAGTTCACAACGGAAACCTTGTTAATTATGTACAACTGCGGGAAAGATTTGAAGCAAAGGGTGTAAAGCCGAGGTACAGCTCGGATACGGAAATGTTTCTGCTACTCATGGATGAAGGTCAGTATGTTCCCGAAGGTGTTGACATACACATTCATGACCGTCATATACTACCCCGCATATTCTACATGATGAAGGAAGCAAAGGGTGCCTACAGTTTACTGATTCTCCATGAAGACAAATTTATAGCGGTAAGGGATCCCTATGGGTTTAGGCCCCTTACCATAGGCAAAAAGGAAGGTGCATTGTTGTTCTCATCCGAAAGTTGTGCCTTTGATATCCTTGAAGGCGAATTCCTCGGTGAGATAAAACCGGGCGAGATACTTATAGCGGATAGATACGGAATAAGAAGATACAGATTTCCCCACAGGGAAAGGATCGCCATGTGCATATTTGAACACATATACTTTGCAAGACCGGACAGCTTCATATTCGGGGAGGAAGTCTATGGTATAAGAAAGGAGCTGGGCAAACAGCTTGCGAGGGAAGATGATGTAGAGGGAGACGTTGTTGTTCCGGTACCCGACTCGGGCGTTGTTCCCGCCCTCGGCTACTCAGAGGAAAGAGGCATACCCTTTGAAATGGGACTTATAAGAAACCATTATGTAGGCAGAAGCTTCATAGAACCCACTGATGACCTGCGTAATATAAAGGTGCTTATGAAACTCAGCCCGAACAGAAGCGTGCTTAAAGGAAAGAAGATAATAGTGATAGATGATTCCTTGGTAAGAGGGACTACATCGCGCAGGATAGTAAATATGCTGAAAAGGGCGGGAGTAAAAGAGGTTCACCTGAGGATAGCCTCACCGCCCGTTATAGGTCCTTGCTATTACGGAATAGATACACCCACAAGGGAAGAACTCATAGCAAACAGAATGTCCGTGGAGGATATAGGTACCTTCTTGGGTGTTGATTCCATAAAATACCTCTCCTTAGAAGGATTAAGAAAGGTTATAAAAGATCCGGAAGATTACTGTGATGCCTGCTTTTCTCTTAACTACCCTGTTCTTGAAAAGGAAACATGTATGCAGAGGGCATAATTAATCACCCACTTGCATTTTCCCAATAAACAGCAGGATACCTTCCCGAGCTTTCAAACTCCTTCCAACTAATTTCGTTAAGAATTTCCGATATCATCCTGCCTACCGGATACTTATCAGCGCCCTTTGTTAGCTTTACCCTTATCCCGAGATCTGCTTCAACATCTTCTGGAAGTTCGGTTAGTATCTCCACATCTTCTACAAACGGAAGTTTCTTAACTTTCTCAAGAACCTCAAAAGTCCACTCTACCTTTAACAATCTCAAACACCTCCTTCACAAGAAAAAGATAATCCCCCAACATCTCTATATCAAAGCTGTCCAATCCTTCACCATAATCAACTTTGCGTCGCATGTGATATAACTCCTGATTGAGCCGTCCAACATCCTTGAGAAGCTTCTTAGGAAAGTTTCCGTCTTCAGCACACTTTCTTGAGAACGCTGTAAATATACCTATGTGCTTCCACCTCCTTCCACATCTATCCGTAAGAACCCCTCTCCTTAGAGTGAAAAGGGCAAAGTAAAGCTCGGAAGCGCAGGTATTATAGAGTTTCCGATAAAAAGTATCTTCCGCAACAGACAGTCTTTCTTCTGCAAGCTGGAGAATTTTCCCACGTATTGTCTATTCAATATGGTTATAATTAAAACATCTGTTCCTTCACATTACAATAATTCACACGGAGGGTTAAGGGATGAAAAAAATAAAGTTGGTTTTATTAGCAATCTCCCTTAACTCCTTATGCTGGGCGGGAGGATTTGACGGAGGATTCGGATTCGGAATATTCCAATTAAGTAGCTTGGACCCCGCGGGCTTAAATTCTATATTAAGGGATCAAGGGTATCCAGAGATTGAAGGAAAGGCTAATTTAGACTTCGGAGGTGGTGGTTATTTTGTTAAAGATAGATTGTTGATAGGTTTTGAGGGGGGATCCCTATCAACAGGTGTTACAAAAAGGGACGGTAAAGAGGTACAGCTTGAAGGAGGGTTTCTGAGCGTAAATATAGGCTACAGCCTTTGGAAGAAAGATAAAAACATGATCTTAGCAAATGCGGGTCTCGGCTATGCGGGTCTTACCCTCTCCGTAAAGGTACAAGAGGGCGTACTTGATACCTATAGACAAAAGTCCACCACAGGTTTCATAGGCAAGGTTGGATTGGCATATCTCAGAAGTATGGGGGGATTCATAGCGGGAGTTGAAGCGGGAACCATACAGCCCTTATCCGGTCTTGAGGTAGGCGGTAAAAGGGCTGGTACCACACTACTTATAAGATTGCTCTTAGGCGGGGGAATATTTTAAAATGCAGGCGGAAGGTGTAAAGGTAACGCGGACGGGTATAAAGGAAGAAGA
>JALWWX010000214.1 GCA_027078675.1 Aquificales bacterium
TCAACTACAAAAAAGCACTTGAGGAGGGTCTTCTTAAGATAATGTCCAAGATGGGTATATCAACCCTAAACTCTTATCACGGTTCCCAGCTCTTTGATACGGTTTGTCTTAATAAAGATTTTGTTGACAAATACTTTACCGGCACACCTGTTACACTTGAGGCGGACGGTATAAAGGAGATAGAAGAGGCAACCCTAATAAGACACAAAAAAGCCTTTGATGAAGAAAAACCCGTCCTTGAGTACGGCGGTGATATGAAGTTCAGAAAGGGCGGGGAGTGGCACGCATGGTCACCCTTCGTTGTAAGATCCCTTCATAAGTTTCTTGAAACAAAGGATTATGAAGATTATAAAAAATTCTCGGAAATAGCGGAAAATTCAAGGCCCACTTTTATAAGGGATCTTCTTGACTACAAAAGGGCAAAGAATCCCATACCAATAGATGAAGTAGAACCCGAAGAGGAGATCCTTAAGAGATTTACTACGGGAGGGATGTCCTTGGGCGCCCTCTCAAAGGAAGCCCACGAAGTTATAGCAGAGGCTTGCAACAGATTGGGTATGAAAAGTAACAGCGGTGAAGGGGGTGAAGACCCAGCCAGATACTGGACGATAAAGAACAGCGCTATAAAGCAGGTGGCGTCGGGAAGATTCGGTGTTACACCCACCTATCTCGCAACCGCCAAGGAGATAGAGATTAAGATAGCCCAAGGTGCAAAACCGGGTGAAGGTGGACAGCTTCCGGGTCACAAGGTTAACGAATACATTGCCAAATTAAGACATTCTCAGCCAGGAGTAACCCTCATATCACCGCCTCCCCATCACGACATATACTCCATAGAGGACCTTGCCCAGCTTATACACGATCTTAAACAAGCCAATCCAGAAGCACGTGTATGCGTAAAGCTTGTAGCGGAAAGGGGTGTAGGAACCGTAGCTGCGGGTGTTGCAAAGGCTTATGCGGATACGGTACAGATAAGCGGAGCGGAAGGTGGAACAGGAGCGTCGCCTTACTCTTCCATAAAGAATGCGGGTAACTACTGGGAGATAGGACTTGCGGAAACGCAAAGAGTACTTATGGAGAACAATCTAAGGGATAAGATAAGGGTAAGGGTGGACGGAGGTCTTAAAACAGGCAAAGATGTAATAATAGCTGCACTCCTCGGGGCGGAGGAATTTGGCTTTGGCACCGCAGCTATGATAGCGGAAGGCTGTGTTATGGCAAGGCAGTGCCATCTCAACACATGCCCCACCGGTGTTGCAACCCAGGATCCCAAATATGTAGCAAAGTTCAAAGGAAAGGTTGAGAATGTAATGGCATACTTCAGGGCTGTAGCCCGGGAGGTGAGGGAAATCCTTGCGGAGATGGGCTTCAGAAGTATTGATGAAATTGTCGGAAGGGTTGATCTTTTAGAGGTAAAAACCTTTGATGATTATCCCGGAAGTAAAAGAATAAAACTAAATGACCTTCTGTCTTCTGTAAGCACTAAGGGTGAAAGGAAGTGTAAGGTTGAAAGGAATGACAATCCAGAGCCTTCTTTGAACGACAAAATAGTGAATGAGATATTACCCTTCATAGAAAAGGGAGAAAAGGTTGAAAGGGAGTATGAAATAAGGAATGTGGACAGGACCATACCTACAAAGCTCAATTATTACATATCGGTAAAGTATAAAGATGAAGGCTTACCCGAAGATACAATAAGGTTGCGTTTTAAGGGAACCGCAGGTCAGAGTTTCGGTGCCTTTAATCACAGGGGTGTTACCCTAATACTTGAAGGTTCCGCCAACGATTATGCGGGTAAAGGAATGTACGGTGGAAGGATCATAATAAGGGATCCGGAGATAGAAAATACAAAGGATAATGTAATAGTCGGCAACACGGTCCTTTACGGCGCTACGGGAGGTGAATTTTACGCCTCAGGAAGGGCTGGAGAAAGATTCGCCATAAGGAACAGCGGTGCGATAGCTGTAGTTGAAGGTACGGGGCATCACTGCTGTGAATACATGACGGGAGGAATAGTTGTAGTTCTTGGTACAACCGGTTACAATGTGGGTGCGGGTATGACAGGAGGTTACGCTTACATACTTGACCTTGACCGCACACTTGAGGACAAACTCAATTACTCCTATGTCATTCTGCGAAAGCTTAAAGATTCGGACGAATATAATGAGTTAAAAGATCTTATATCAAGACACACCGAGTTTACAGGCAGTCCTTGGGGTGAGGAGATACTCAAAAACTTTGATACCTACACGGAAATGTTCTACAAGATCATACCCCTTGAACAGTGTAAAAGGGACGAAATGGGCGAGAGTGACGAGTGTGAATCAGAAGAGATAAAAACAGAAAAATAGTGCTTAAGAAGTTAGCCTTCGGCCTCTTTGACAGCGGTGAAACCATACTCGGTGCCCTCGTATTCTCCACCTTCTTTCCCCTCTACATAACCCAGTATATAGATACAAAGGTTTACAGTACACTTTACGGCTTGTCCTTTGCTGTCTCTTTTGTCTTAGCCCTGCTCCTCGGTAAAAAGGCGGACAGGGAGGCAAAAAGAAAAACATACTTTATGTACTTCAGCGTTGGCGTATCCTTATCTTGCGGATTGCTTTATTTTACCCATGGCACACCCATTATCTCACTTTTCATATTCATGCTTTTAGCCCTGTTTCATCAACAAGCCTTTGTCTTTTACAACTCCCTTCTCTTAGAGTTCAATGAAAGGGGAATAACATCGGGACTTGGTGTAGCCCTCGGATATGTAGCATCCGCAGTTTCCCTACTATTTTTAATAGATATCCTTGAACCGCCTGAAGGTTACATACCCATAGGAGGCTTGTTCCTGCTTTTATCCTTGCCCGCCTTCATCCTTATAAAAAATCCACCCCAAACATATCCCGTGTCCTTAAGGGAAGTATTCAAGGATAAGAGATTTTTACTGACCATATTAGCCATACTGTCCCTCACGGAAGTGGCAAACACATTAATAGCAATGATGGGCATCTATCTGAGAGAGGTTTACGGGCTTGAAAATGCAGAGATTTACAAGATAATAGGCCTTTCCGCCCTCGGAGGTGTAACTGGTGGCATTTTGTGGGGAAAGCTTGCGGATAGGATAAAAGATATAAAAAGGTTATTCAGTGTAGGCTTTATGCTATGGATTATATTCCTTCTGCTTCTTCCCCTAACACCCTCCTTCCTGCTCGTAGGTATAGGCTTCTGGGCTGGTATATCCCTCGCCCATCTGTGGACATGTTCAAGACTCCTCATACTTAAGGAGTTCCCGGAGGGACAAGCATCCGTAAGACTATCCTTCCTTTCCCTCTCAGAGAGGATAGCATCAACAACAGGTTTGCTCATATGGTCCCTTTTCCTTCTTGTAACAAATGACAACTATAAACTTTCTGTTCTTCTTATGACGGTCTTTCCCTTTTTGGGTTTTATAATTTTTCAAAAGATCTCAAAGAACAGCAGTCCTTCATAGACCTTGTAAACGGATCCTTCAAGAAATACTTCCTCAAACTTATCATCAAAATGAATATATAAGGTCTCTCCACCCTTAGTAACCACCTCTACAGGTTTGCTTTTAACCATCCCGGAACTGTAAGCTATAATGGCGGAGGCGGTTGCACCCGTACCGCATGCAAGGGTCTCTCCTTCCACACCCCTTTCATAAGTCCTTATTCTTATCCTGCCTTCGCCTTCTCCCTCTATGAAATTTACATTTGTACCCTTAGGTTCAAATTCCTTATGGAATCTTATCTTCCTTCCCAAGGAAACAACATCAACGGAATCAAGGTCCTTTACGGGGACCACAAAGTGAGGAACCCCCGTATTTATAAAGAAGCCCTCAAGCCTCTTACCGTTAATATCCAAAAGCTTATGCTCTGGTAAAGAGGGTTTGGTAAGCTGAACCTTTACCCTTTCACCGTTCCCTATAACTTCACCCTTTATAACCCCAGCCAAGGTTTCAAACCTCACCCTTCTTCCAGTTATACCTTTCTCATAGCAAAACCTTATGGCACACCTTGATCCATTACCGCACATCTCCGCAACAGAGCCGTCCGCATTAAAAAATTCCCACCGAAAATCATTGGATGGATCCCTTGGCTTTTCTATCAATATAAGTCCGTCCGCCCCTACTCCCGTGCGCCTCGCACAAACTTTCCTCACAAACTCCTCAACACTTACATTAAGCTCCTTAAGTTTTCTTTCCACCTCTCCTTCCCTGTTATCTATGACGATAAAATCGTTTCCAGATCCTTGAAGTTTCAAAAACTCCATTGGAGTGGATATTATAGCATTTGAAAAAACAAAGTTAATATAGGATAATTTCTGTAGATGAAATTTAACTTGACCCTTGATGAATTTAAAAAACTTATAAAGGAATATTCGGTGGTGCCTCTATATACGGAAATCCTTGCGGATACGGAAACTCCACTTTCCATATTTCTTAAACTCAAAGACGAAGGTAGTTTCAACATACTGCTTGAGAGTGCGGAGGGAGGTGAAAAATGGGGAAGATACTCCTTCCTTATTAAAGGTGGTTCCTTTTACATAAGGAGCAGAAAGGATGTGGTTGAGGTCTATGATGCGGGAAGGATAAGCCTTAAGAATACCTCCGATCCTTTGGGTTATGTAAAGAGGGTGCTTTCAACCTTTAAGCCCATGAAGGACGGTAACTTACCGAGGTTCTGGGGAGGTCTTGTCGGATACATAGGTTATGACATCATAAAGTTCTATGAAAATGTGCCTGAAAAGGATGCGGATCCTGTAAGCACTAACGATATGTTTTTGACCCTTACAGATCTTCTTATAGTCTATGATAATTTGTCCGCCAAGATAAAGATAATTGTCCCCCTCATAGGTACGGATGATCCGGAAATTAAATACAGAAAGGCGGTTAAAAAAATAGAGGAGACTGTTAACACCCTCAAGGAGAAGGGAGATATATTCCTTATAAACCTTGAAGATAAGGAACCTTCCTTGGAGGAATGGAAGAGTAATGTAACAAAGGAAGATTTTATGAAAAAGGTTGAAAGGGCAAAGAGATACATAGAGGAAGGTGATGTAATACAGGTGGTCCTATCTCAAAGGTTCAAAAGTAAACTGAGGGCGAAACCCGAGAATATTTACAGGGCTTTGAGAACCCTCAATCCTTCACCTTACATGTACTATCTTGAGATGGAACATTGTAAAGTAATAGGATCTTCTCCGGAGATTCTTGTAAGGCTTGAGGACGGAAAGATAGAAACGAGACCGATAGCAGGTACAAGACCGAGGGGCAAAACGGAAGAGGAAGATAAAAGGCTTGAAGAGGAGCTTATTAACGATGAAAAGGAAAGGGCGGAACACCTTATGCTTGTTGATCTTGCCAGGAACGATGTGGGAAGGGTGGCTGAAGCGGGGACGGTAAGGGTTGACAACTTCATGAGGATAGAGAGATATTCCCATGTTATGCATATAGTGAGTGATGTGTCGGGAAAGCTTAAAAAAGGGCTTGATGCCGTTGATGTTCTTAAGGCGACCTTCCCCGCGGGTACGGTATCGGGAGCGCCTAAGGTTAGGGCTATGCAGATAATAGAGGAGCTTGAGCCTGAGAGAAGAGGCATATATGCGGGAAGCGTAGGATACTTCTCCTTTGATGGAAATATGGATATGGCAATTACAATAAGAACCGCGGTGATAAGGGGAGATGAAATCTTTGTGCAGGCGGGGGCGGGTATAGTTGCAGATTCTGTACCGGAAAGGGAGTGGGAGGAAACGGTTAATAAGGCAAAGTCAATGATGAAGGCGGTCGCAATGGCTCAGGATATATAAAGGGAAAGGGGAGGTATGTTGAACATCTTGAGTAATTCCCTTCTTATCAGCATCTTATAAACCCTTTCATTGTTCTTATACTTTTCATACTTACGCAAAATCTCCCTTCTTTTGTCCCTATCCAATTTATCCCACAATCTTCTAACAATATCATTTTCAATATTGCGCAGTATCCTTTCCGCCTCCTCCTCCGTTGAAGGTAAAGGATAATCAAGTACTCCTACGCTTTCCAGCTTCCTTTTAAAAGTTTCAAGCCAAGGCACCGTTTCCGGGGGTCTTTCTTTACGCCTTTTTATTTCCTCTTCCACAAGCCTTTCACACATATTAACAGAAAACTTATATCTCCTTTCGGGAGGAAGGGAAACAAAACACTTTTTTATTACCCTTTTTAATAACTCAAGGGGTACACCCTTTTTTTCCAAATTTGATATATACATCCTTTCACGGGGTGATAGGAAGGGCGTTCCTCCCCTCAGATTGGCTATAAACTCCTCTATCTCCCTTATATATTCGCTCATTTTATAAGGGCAACCGCCACAGAATGATCCCTTTCGTGGGAAAGAGACACTATAATTGTCTTCTCCCCGAGCATTTTAATAACCTTTTCATTTTTTATTGTTACCTTGGCAGGAAATCCTGTCCTGCCATTAACTTCTATCTCTTTAAACTTTAACAACATCCCCGTTTCCTGGAACACCGCCTTTATAACCGCTTCTTTACACGCCCACCTTGCTGCAAGACAGGGTATCTTAGCCTTCTGGTTGTTACAATACTCAAGCTCCTTTTCCGTATAAATCCTTCTTAGGAACTTCTCCCCGAATCTCTCCACTGCCTCCCCTATGCGTTTATTTTGAACAAGATCAACGCCTATCATTCTCCGCTTCTATCTTTTCCATTATAAACTTTCCCAAACCTATACCGCCAGATTCTGCCATTTTTTTGCTTACAGCTTCAAGAAAGTAATCATAGTACATCCTGTAACCGAAGCTTTTATTTGAGAGGGTTGGTTTCAAGGCTTCCTTCAGCATCGCCTTTATCATGAGGGCTTCAAATTCCCTCACCGCTGTTTTTTTGTCCCTTTTTTTAAGAACATCACTGAAGTAAGACGGTGATTCAAATCTTACCTCCATCAGAGGACCTCCAGCTTGGCATTTAAGGCTCCAGCGGACTTTATAGCCTGAAGTATGGATATTATCTCCCTCGGGGTTGCTCCTATTCTGTTAAGCGATTCAACAAGTTCCGATACCTTAGCACCTTTAATTTGGACAAGCCTTTTCCCTTCCTCCTCAACTTGTACTTGAGTCCTTGGTACAACCTGCGTCTGACCCCCTGCAAAGGGTTGGGGCTGAGAAACTTGAGGCGTTTCCTTAATCCTTACGGTAAGACTGCCTACCGCAACCGCCACGGGTTTTATGGTAACATCACCACCGAAAACTATGGTTCCGGTTCTGCTATCTATGACAACCTTAGGAACGGCTGGTACTTCTATATCTATATTCTCTATCTGTGCCAAAAAGCTGACATAATTCTCCTTCTCGGGTATATTCACCCTTATGGTAGCAGAATCAAGGGCAACCGCTGTGTTTTCGCCGAATTTACTGTTAATAGCATCAACCACAGCCTTTGCGGTTGAGAAATCCGGATTATTAAGATAAATGTGAACTTCCTTCATATCGTAATTTGAAGGAATGTCCCTCTCCAGTATTGCACCGTTGGGTATCCTCCCCACGGTTGTTACATTCTTCCTCCTCAACGATGCTATACCCCTTGCCTCATAACCTCCCACTATAACCTGACCCTGGGCAAAGGCATATATTTTCCCGTCGGGACCCTTAAGGGGAGTAAGTATTAAGGTACCTCCTTCAAGGCTCCTTGCATCTCCTATGGAGGCAACATCAACGTCTATTGTCATACCAGCCTTTGCGGATGGTGGAACCTTTGCGGTTACTATGACCGCAGCAACATTCCTGACGGTGATCCTGCGAGGGTCAACCACTATACCCATCTTCTGAAGCGCATTGGTAAGACTCTTAACGGTGAAAAAGGTACTCCTCGTATCACCCGTGCCGTTAAGACCTACCACGAGACCGTAACCTACTATAAAGTTGCCCCTGTTACCCTCAAAACTGGCTATGTCTCTGAGCTTAACAGCGTAAGAAAGGGAGAAAAATAACATTAAAAGGGCAAGACCTTTGCAAAGAATCTTGTTAACCATCCCGGCTTACCCCCGTCCACAAGGAAACCTTTTCCGTCCAATATCACCTCAAGGTTGGCTATACGATTACTTGGAACAGTATTGGTACTGTCTATATCCTCCGGTCTTACTATACCCCTTAAAACTATTAGCTTCTGAGAATCGTTAATGGATATGTACTTTTTGGCTTCAACAAGCATAGTACCGTTAGGATACACCTTCATTACCCTGCCCGCCATCCTGGTTGTTAGCATACCCCTCTGTTGAAGTCTTCCCGTACCTAAGGAAGACAACTCACCCTTTGCCTCAAGCATCTTAGCTAAGGAATCCTCGGTCTTTCCGAAAAGGGCGGATAGGGCTTGAGAGATCTTTGTCCTCCTTCCCGTATTGTTAGTTACAGTCTCAAGGGCATTAACACTTTCTATAACCTCAATAAATATAACATCTCCTACAGAAACCGCCCTGTTCTCCGCATAGAGGTTTGCCATATTGTCTCCCATTGCATATATGCTTCCCTTTGCGGTTATTTTTTCTTTTCCCTCCACAGCAGGATAAGGATTCTCCTTTTCATAATCAGAAAGTGTCCTTGCTTTTTGACTGCATGAGAATGTAATAAAAAGTAAAGGAATTAAAATAAATATCATAATCCCAATTCTAAATATAGCACCTATATCGGAAATTTGCTATAATTTTACAGCCCATGCTTGATCTGAAAGGGAAAAAAGCCCTCGTAACTGGTTCCACAAGAGGTATAGGTAAAGCCATAGCTCACAAATTAGCAAAGGCGGGAGCTGACGTTGTTGTAACGGGAACAACGGAGGAAAAGGCAAAGGAAGTGGCGGAATCTTTAAAATCTTATGGCGTTAATGCCATTGGTGTAAAAATGGACATAAGAGATGATAAATCTATTGAAGATGCCTTTGAAAGGATAAATAAAGAATTCGGAGAAATAGATATACTTGTGAACAATGCAGGTATAACAAGGGACACGCTTTTTATTAGAATGTCCGATAAAGATTGGGAAGATGTGATCAACGTAAATCTGAACGGCACCTTCAGGGTGACAAAAAGAGTGGTTAGAAGTATGATTAAGAAGAGGTGGGGAAGGATAATAAATATGTCTTCCGTTATAGGTTTTGCGGGAAATCAGGGACAGACTAACTATTCCGCATCCAAATCCGCCCTTTTGGGATTTACAAAATCACTTGCAAAGGAACTTGGACCGAGAAATATAACGGTTAATGCGGTTGCCCCCGGTTTTATAGAAACCGACATGACAGCTGTGCTTCCTGAAGAGGTGAGGGAACGTTACAAATCTAACATAGCGCTCGGAAGATTCGGATCACCGGAAGAGGTTGCGGATGTTGTCCTGTTTCTCAGCTCCGATATGGCTTCTTATATAACGGGCGAGATTATTCATGTTAACGGAGGAATGCTATAAATAAAAAGGTTCAGGAGGTGTTGAAATGGAACTTGAACAGAAGGTAAAAGAAATCATAGCAGATCAGCTCGGAGTAGAAATAGAAAAGCTCACTGATGATGCAAAGTTTGTTGACGATCTTGGGGCGGATTCCCTTGATGTGGTAGAGCTCATAATGGCTTTTGAAGAAGAGTTCGGGATAGAAATACCCGACGAAGATGCGGAAAAGATCCAGACTGTGGGGGATGTTATTAACTATCTTAAGGAGAAGGTAAAGTAATTTAAACTAATTATGAGAAGGGTAGTTGTAACAGGTCTGGGAGTAGTATCCCCTATAGGTACTGGTGTTGAAAAATTCTGGAACAATCTTGTTGCTGGTGTAAGCGGTATAGACAGGATAAAAAGGTTTGATCCTGTTGAATGGGGTCTCCCTGTTCACATAGGGGGTGAGGTGAAAGACGTTGATTTCCTTCAATACTTTGATAAAAAGGAAGCCCAAAGGATCTCGGACTTTATAAAGTTTTCAATTATCGCAACGGAAGAAGCTCTTAAGGATAGCGGTCTTTTGGAAACAAAGGTTGATCCGTACAGGGTAGGCGTAATAATAGGTTCGGGTATAGGAGGTCTGAGGGATATAGAAGAAAATACCCGTATACTTCTTGAAAAAGGAGCGAGAAGGGTTTCACCCTTTTTTGTGCCTTCTGGAATTTCAAATATGGCATCGGGCTATGTTGCCATAAGGTGGGGATTTAAAGGCGTCAACTATGCGGTTGTATCAGCTTGTGCGACGGGTAACCATGCCATAGGTGATGCATTTAGACTTATACAGACAGGAGATGCGGATATTATAATAGCAGGCGGGAGCGAAAGTGCTATAACACCCCTTGGAGTGGCGGGATTTGCAAATATGAAAGCCCTCTCAACAAGAAACGATGAACCACAAAAGGCATCAAGACCTTTTGATAAAGACAGGGATGGTTTTGTTATGGGAGAAGGTGCTGGTATACTTGTACTTGAAGAATATGAACACGCCAAGGCAAGGGGAGCAAAGATATACGCTGAAATTGTAGGTTACGGAGCCACCGACGATGCTTATCACATAACCGCTCCCTGTGTGGATGGCGAGGGTGCTTATGAATGCATGAGATTAGCCTTGGAAGATGGTAAAATAAAGCCAGAGGAAGTTGACTATATAAACGCACACGGCACATCAACACCTCTAAATGATAAAACAGAAACCATGGCTATAAAAAAATTATTCGGTGATCATGCCTATAAGCTTAAGATAAGTTCAAATAAATCAATGATCGGACACCTACTGGGTGGAGCAGCGGCGGTTGAAGCTGTAGCTACTGTAAAAACGATAGAGACAGGAATAATACCCCCTACAATAAATCTGGAAAATCCCGATCCAGATTGCGATCTTGACTATGTACCAAACAAAGCGGTAAAACAAGAGGTAAACGTAGCCCTTTCCAACGCCTTCGGATTTGGTGGTACAAATGCAAGCATCCTCTTCAGGAAAGTTTAACCCAGAAGAATTAGAACAAAAGATAGGATATACATTTAAAAATAAAAACCTGCTTATTCAAGCACTAACACACGTATCCTACGTAAAAGAGTCCGGAGGTTCCCACTATGAAGTCCTTGAATTCCTCGGAGATGCTATAGTTAACTTCATAATAGTTGATATACTCGTTAAAAATTTTCCAAGAAAAAGGGAAGGCGCCCTTGCACCTTTAAAGGCTTTCCTTATAAGTGAAGATTTTCTTTCAGAACTTGCCAAGGAACTTGATCTACAGAATTACATAAGGCTGAGCAAAAGGGAACATTTAAAGGGTACGAGGAACAACATATCCATTATGAGCGATGTATTTGAAGCCCTATGGGCATCCATATATATTGACTGCGACAGGGACGCCAACCTTGTCAAGGATATATTCGCAAAACTTTTTGAGAAAAAAATAATACAAACAGTAAGGGAACAGAGGATAAGAAAAGACTATAAAAGCTTACTACAGGAGATAACCCAAGGCAGATGGAAGGAAAAACCTGTTTACAGGGTTATAAAAATGGAAGGTCCGGAACACGATAAGATATTCACCGTTGAGTGTACAGTGAAGGAGTACAGGACCATAGGTACAGGTAAAAGCAAAAAGGACGCGGAGCAAAAGGCTGCGGAAAAGATGATAGAGCTTTTATCGTGAAGGCTAAGTAAGGAGAATGAGTTTTTTCTTTTTCTTCACCACGGAATGAGTTTGAACCACTCAAGTATAATTCTTTTCTCTTCATAATTTAATGCCCTTCCGAAGCGGACTTCTTTGAACAAGAATTTTAAATTCAGATGCTCGGGAAGGGATATTGTAGCTGAGTATGTTTCCTTTCCCAAAACAGCACTTATTTTCTCTCCCCCAGTTGGCTTTCCTGATATGTAATCCATAACAGACATAACAATTTCATATACAAACTTCACAGCTTCCTTATGTTTCATATCGTAGTTTTTACAGAAATAATCTGCATAGGTTTCTATCAACATATCAACTGCACAAGACTCTGTTATCCCCCAGTCCTCCCAACCCTGCATGGTTTAGGTTGCTGGTTCAAGCTCCTTTCTTATATGCTCCACTATTTCATCATACTTTCCTTCGTAAGCAAGCTGTGCAAATCTCTTGGCTTCTTCTACTTCCTCTTGGGTAGGTTTCCTCACGAAGTGGTGCAGTATCATCAGAGGATTCAGCTCTTCATACTCCCTTTTTGCTCTGAAGGCGGGAGTATGCGTATACCTGCTCAGTTCACTGGCTTTTTTCTTTCCAAATACATACACAAGATAGCTTATGAGTTCTATTTCTTCTTTGGATAGGTGTTCAAGTTTAGGAGGGATAGCTTCAAACATCCACCTATAGTAAACCGAATAAAATCCGAGCTCAGAGACCTTCTTGGCTTTAAGGATCCCTTCTTTTTCAAGCTCCTCAATTAACGAGTCAAGTTCTTCAAGGGTAGGTCCAAACCTGTTTTTTACAAATCTTCCACCTATAGCTCTCTTCCCTGTGGCGAGCATCATAAACCCCTCATAAAACCACAGTATCTTGTGAAGCTTTGTTTTCCCGAAAGCTTTCGGATTCTTTCCTGTAAGGTAGACTATATACCGAACTATCTCTTTAGCCTTCTCCCTGTTCAGTTTTGTTGCTTCTGCTTGCATATGGAACTGCATACCTTAACACCTCTTCGGCCATGTTTATACATTATCTCAAATCGGGAGGGATACAATGATTTCTGTTCGTGGGTACAGTTTTTTTCAGAACTACATTTTAAGCCCGGACCCCAACTTTTACGTTAATTACCGAGGAAGGGCAGTAAGGCTTGATAAAGACGGGAACATCTACGATTACTCCTCTTTGGCAGAAAAAGGACTGAGCGTAAACACAGAAGGACAAGTATACGAGATCAATACGGGCAAAATTGTAAAAAACATTGACAGAAATGAGTTTATATTAGGAAAAATAGAATAGGCTATCCGGAGCTATATATATCATCAAGCTTTTCATATATATTCTCCGCAAGCTCTCTAATTTCTTGCCTTCCTATATCTGCTTTTACGATAAGAGCCTTCACATTGGAATTAAGCTCCCTAAGTTCTTTAAGTATCTCAAGAAGTATCTCATCCCTGTTCTCGGGTGTTTTCATATTTCCTTCCCTCCTTTCTCCTGATCCCGCGGGGTTTTTCGCATTTTCGTTTTCCTTTACAGACGATGTATGGCTTTCACCTTTATAAGGTGCATTATAACCCGGTATTTTGATGCCTACTATGTCCAAAAACGCCATAAATTCCGGATCTCTTCTCAATTCTCCTTCCGATTCCGTCTTTTTTTCCTTGTCACCCCTGCGAAAAAACTTCATACCTCTCACCCCGCTTGTTTAAATATACATCCTTTGTTGTTTTATGTAAAGCTCTTTTTTTACACGTGACTGCGGTCATATCTTCCCGTATACACCTGATATAATTTGCAATGTGAATGATGATGTCAAAGTTGAGGAGAAATAAACTTGAAAATGCCATAGGATATTTTGCAAGGAAACATTACGAAAAAACAAAAAAACCTTTAACCAAAACTTTGCTTTATAAGTACCTTGCGTTTCTTGATTTCGGATCCGTAAGGGAAACGGGAAGGCCTGCTATAGGATTGGAGTACAGAGCCATGGAATACGGACCGGTTCCCATTGATTTACATAGGGAGATAGAACAAGCGGAGGGTAACAAGACGGGACAATGCTATAAATTGGTCAGAGAGAAGGATTCGGGGAATGTGGTGTATATTTATCCGCTTACGGGAACCGAACCGGATTTGAAATACTTCTCCGAGTATGAGATAAAGCTCATGGACAAGCTGATAGAAATTTTTGCGGATAAATCAATAGGAACGCGTATTGTAAGCGATGCGTCTCACGAGGATATAAAAGCTTGGAAGAAAGCTTACAATAGAAAGCCTAATTCGTTAATAAGGTATGAGGATGAACTTGAGGGAGTTGAGGATCAAAAAATAAAGGAAGAAAGATTACAAACATACAAAATGCTTATGGGAGAATAAGAATTGTTCCCCGTGGGGAGTGTAATAGTCATTGATAGATTCCACGGAAGACGCGGAACTCCTAAGCGCAGATGGTTCATATACTTCGGAACAACAGTTGAGACTTGGATCAAAAACCACCTACGGAGTCTTTATTAATCCCCCCTTCCCATCATTCCAAAAATCTACTTTCTATCATTCCAAAATCTGAAAACAATAGACAAAATGGGATAATAGAAAGACAATTTGGGGTTAGATTAAGTGCAAAACCGTTTTAACCATAATCTGAGCCCAATTTATCTTTTATGTGTCCCTTTTTAACTGTTGATGTTGATATGTGGAATAATAGAGATATACTTTAATGAATGATGGAGAAGGTATATTTTGTTGAGGATGGTCTCGGTTATGGGGAAAGGGCAGTTTTCGGTCCTTTTATAACCTTCATGGCTGAGGTAAAGGAATATAAATCACTTTCCATAGAAAAAGTAACAGCATAGGGAAAAATGAAAATAGTATCCGTCATAGGTTCTTCTCAAGCTAATGAGGAAGAATACAAAGTTTCCTACGAGGTTGGTAAACTTTTGGCGGAAAGGGGGATAACAGTAGTATGCGGAGGGAGGACAGGAGTAATGGAAGGTGTATGTAAGGGGGCTAAGGAAAAGGGTGGTCTTACCATAGGTATAATGCCCTCTTATACGGGGGAAGAGGCTAATCCTTGGGTTGATATAAAGATAAACACGGGTTTAAGTTGGAACAGGAACCCGATAGTCGTTGCCACGGGGGACATGGTGATAGCAATAGGGGGCAACTGGGGAACCCTCTCTGAAATAGCCTACGCCCTTATACTCGGTAAATACATAGTAGGATACAAAACACACAATATAGAAGGGGTTGAGAAGGTGGATAGTGTGGAAGATATTATAAAGAGGGTGGAAGAGTTTTATAAAAATGCTTTTTGAAAATAGAACCCATGCGGGTAAGCTTACGGCTGAACTGTTAAGGGATAAAATTGAAGACAGGGAAAATACTATACTTCTTGCAATACCGAGGGGAGGCGTGGAGATTGCTTACAATATGGCTAAGGTACTCAACATACCCTTCAGTCTAATCATAGTCAGAAAGCTCGGCATACCGTGGAATGAAGAAGCTGCCTTCGGCTCAATAGATCCAGATGGTATAAGCTACATTGATGAAGCGGTTGTAAGATACGCAAAGATCTCAAAGGAAGAGATTGAAAGGGTTAAGGCAAAGGAACTTACCAAGATAAAAGAGAGAATCAATAAATTTTTGGGAGGGAAAGAACCGGAAGTAAGGGATAAAAGGGTAATCATTGTTGATGACGGAATAGCTACGGGATATACGGTCATAGCGGGCATAAGTTATGTAAAGAGAAAAGGTGCAAAGGAGGTTATGGTGGCATCTCCCGTATGTCCAGAAGATGCTGTTTTAAAGATAGGTAAGCTATGCGATAGGGTGTTTTGCTTTTACAAGGCGAAGGAAGGCTCCTTTGCGGTGGGTATGTTTTACAAAGATTTTAAGCAACTTGACGATGAAGAGGTACTAAAAATCATAGAGAGGGCGAAAAGGGAAGGGTTGTTTTATCAAAACAGATCCTGAAGGGCAAACACATCAAAGTCACCCCTCTTTTTAAATGATTTCACAGCCTCAAGCATGGCATAACCTCCCCTAACGGTCGTTGTATAGGGTATCTTATGCTGTACAGCGGACCTCCTTATAAAATAGGCATCGCTCCTCTCTCTCTTTCCCGAAGGTGTATTTATAACCATATCTATCTTTCCGTTACTTATCATATCAACCACATGGGGTCTTCCCTCCGAAACCTTAAGCACCAACTCACACTTTATACCCTTCTCGCTTAGAAACCTATGGGTTCCTTTTGTTGAACATACTTTAAAACCGAGATCTATAAATCCCTTAGCCAACTCAACAATTTTGGGTTTGTCTCTATCCGCAACCGATATAAAAACGGTACCCTCAAGGGGCAGGCTATTGCCCGCTGCAAGCTGAGCCTTATAAAATGCCATACCAAAATCCTTATCTATACCCATCACCTCTCCCGTACTTCTCATTTCGGGTCCGAGAACGGGGTCAACCTCAGGAAAACGGTTCCAAGGGAAGACCACTTCTTTAACGGAATAAAAGATCCTATCCTTAGGAAGGAAGTCGGAAGCGGGATGGGTTTTCCCCTTTTCCACACAATCAAACACCTCTCCCACAATGTCCCTTAGCTTTCTACCCACCGCAACCTTAGTGGCTATTCTTGCAAGGGGATAACCTACGGACTTACTAACAAAGGGAACGGTCCTTGAAGCCCTCGGATTCAGCTCAAGTATATATACCTCGTTACCCTTTACCGCATACTGTATATTTATGAGTCCGCAAACATTAAGCTCCTTGGCTATCTTCTTTGTATATTCCTTTATCCTCAAAAGTATTTCCTCTGGCAATGAATAGGGAGGTATGGATGCGGCGCTGTCCCCCGAATGAACACCCGCCTCCTCTATATGTTCCATAATTGCACCTATTAACACATCCTCACCGTCCGCCACCGCATCAACATCAAGCTCCACACTGTCCTCAAGGAACTTGTCTATAAGTATAGGTCTTTCAAAGCTTACCTCAACCGCCTCACCTATATATTTAAGAAGCTCTTCCTCATCGTAGATTATCTTCATAGCCCTACCGCCGAGTACATAAGAAGGTCTTACAAGAACTGGATAACCTATCTTTTTCGCTATGGCTTTTGCCTCCTCCACACTCCTGGCTGTACCGCTTTCGGGCTGTTTTATACCCATCCTTGATATAAAAGAACGGAACAGTTCTCTGTCCTCCGCTATATCAATACTCCTCGGGGATGTACCGAGTATCCTTATACCCTGCCTTTCAAGGGCAAGGGAAAGTTTAAGGGGCGTTTGACCGCCGAACTGTATAAGTACACCTTCCGGCTTTTCCCTTTTTATTATGTCTATAACATGTTCATAAACTATCGGCTCAAAGTACAATCTATCAGATATGTCATAGTCGGTGGATACGGTCTCTGGATTACAGTTAACCATTATGGCTTCGTAACCTTCCTCTTGAAGTGCAAAAACTGCCTGAACACATGCATAATCAAATTCAATACTCTGACCTATACGATTGGGACCGCTACCGAGGATTATTATTCGTTTCTTCACTAAAGGTATTATTTTACCATTAATCTTTTTCTTATATCCTCCGCAAAGGGTATAAACAATCCTTCGGAAAGGGCATAATCCAATACCCTTAATGCTTCCTCCCTTTTACCCTTCCTTTCAAGCATATATATGTAAACACTGAAGGAGTTAACCTGAGGTTGAGAATTTTTATATCTTCTGAACAACTCCTCTTTATATTCATCAAACAATTCAACATCCCTTTTTGAAACTTCTTCCATCTTAGTAAAGTTTTTCAATTTCTGATAAAGCAAAAGAAGATCATTAAGAATAAGATGTTCCTCATAGGGTGTTCCTTCCATTTTAAGGGCTTCAAGATATAGCCACTCCGCACCCTCATAATCACCCTCAAGCAAAAGGGTCTGGGCAAGAGTTCCCAGAAAGGTCCTCTTTGTATAAGAGGTTACAATTTCCCCCCTCTCAAGATCTCCCGCTTTATAAGGGAAAGAAAGATCTTTCGTTACTTTAAGGGAAAAGGCGTATTTTACCTTTTTCTTTCTGTCCCTACCCAGGGAAGAAAACCAATCGGTAAGTCCGATGGCTCCGAGAATTCCTCCCTTTTTCTTAAGGAAGTTTATCATCATTCAAGGTAAAGACTGCAAGCTGTGAAAATCTGTTTCCTCAATCTTATAGGTAAGATTAGGATACTTTGTTTGTATGAACTTATGAAGGAATTTCAGATTGTCCTCCTCACAGAGTATATAGATTACGGAATAATCTTTTTTTACATCCATTCTGCAAAGCTCAAAATACGCCTCCGCTCCTTCCCTCATAGCCATAAAGTTTACAGACGACATTATATATTCAACTTCCTGTATTGTAAATGGTTTTGTAACTTCCATCTTCCATGCCTTTAATTCGGAGATCTTTTTCATATTAATCCCTCCTCATGCAAACTTTGAAAGACAACTGACAGATCGTGAAGTTATCTCAATATACTCCGCCTCAGCCCTTGCGCTTATAGCGGTGGGGGCGGATATCTTGAATTTAAGATGTGTTGCACCCTGCTCCAACCTTTCTCCCCCTATATAAAAATCATAGTAGCCCCCTTCTCTGACAAAAAGCACAACGGAACCATATTCGTAATTTATACATACAAGAAGCCGTTTTATAAGAATTATATTCTTTGAAGTGTTCTGAGCATATACAAGAATATCTCCGCCGGATTTTACTATTCTTAAAACGAGGGGTGCATATCCCTTAAAGCTCTCTTCACAAAAGGAACATGTTTCCATAGCCTTCCCTCCTTTTTTATTGAGGACTATTATATAATTTAGTCTACAAGGGGGGCATAATGATTAAAAAATATTTATGGATATTACTCGTGTTCTTTTATATTTCATGTAGTGGAGGGGGGAAAACCTTCCTCACATGGTATGTTAAGCCTTTTGATCCTACGAGAACGTCCGGAAACGGACTCTCCTATTGCGAAGCGTGGAACGGTATAAAAAACATTAATTGGCAGGAAGTTCAGCCTGGTGATACTATTTACCTGTGCGGAACCTTTTCTCAAACCATAAATATAAAAGGCAAAGGAGATATAGCCTATCCTATCAAAATAAAGGGCAACTGTCCCAAGGAAGATTGCGGAAAGGGTGAAAGGGGTATAGACAGGGCTGTTATAATACCCTCATCCTTTATAATAGAAAATTGGAATCAAGAACTCAAAGGATATAAATATCTTGAACCTCCGCCCGATTCGGGAATACTGTACTACATGGGTGACGAGCTAAAAGGGGGAGTTGAAACCCTTATTGCAAAAGACAACTCTGCGGTGGACAACGGATACGAAGGATATATAAAGCTACAAGCCCTTTCCCTCACACCCTATGCCTGCGGTAATGTATGTCCAGACGAGAACGATACGGACTATATGAACCATCTTAATACCATATTTACAAATCTCGGTGAAAATCAGTATTACTATGAAGCATGCTGTAACATACTCTACTGGAAGCCTTCTCCTTCTGTTGAAAAGAAAATATATGTGGCCGGTGGAGTAGGTATAAATCTTCCTGATAGTACAGGTATAAGTATAAGCGGAGTTATATTCATAGGCGGAGATACGGGCATAAATATAGGCGGTAACAAGGCGGAGTATATTGAAATATCGGACAATAAATTCAGATGGATAAAAGGTACGGGTATAAAAGCCTCGGTTAATACATCGGAAATTGATATATTCAGAAATCATTTTGCGGAGGTAGGTACAGCCATTTCGCTTAAAGGTGATACTTGCAAAAACCTTTCCCGTATAGACATAAATAATAACAACATCCACTCATCCCTCACCCTGTCCCTTGAAGTCAAGGGTAACATTGAAAATTTATCCTTTGAGGAAAATGTAGTATCGGATAAGGGTATAAGGATAGAAACATGTGATACAGCAAAGAATATAAATATTAATTTCAATCACCTCTACAATATAAAGGGAGAGCCTTCTCTGTATATTGACACCTCAAATGCTGTTAATCCAGATATGCTAAATATCCAATTTAACCTATTCAGAGACATAAAAGATGCCCTGGTGTTACTAACCTACGATACGGAACACCCTTATATTTACAACAATACCTTTTATAAGATAGATACGGTCCTGAGATGGAAGTCTTCTCCCACACCCAGGCAACCTGCACTGTTCTTTGTGAACAACATCTTGTATGAGATAAGCTCTTACTATGTGTGTTTGGAAAATACAGATGATTATATGGGTTCTCCACTTCTTATAAATAACAATATGTATTACACCCAGTCCTCTGCCCTTGATCCGGGCTACTGTGTGGGAGGTAATGTGTACACAAGCTACAGACGGTGGAGGGATAATATAAGGTTCTTTACCCAAAACAATGCAAATGAAAGCTCTTCAATTGAGGGAGAACCTCCGGGATTTGTAAATGAAAGCGGTATATTCTCCGAGGTAAAGGATTTTAAACTAAGGTGTGACGCTTTTGCGGTTGATAAAGGAGCGGAACCTTTCGGTATTAAAGACAGGGACTTCTTCGGCAACCCCGTACCGAAGAGGGCTCCCGATATAGGATTCCATGAATTTCAGGGAGAACCATGCCCATCGTAAAGTATGTCTCTTATCCGCACCATCTCTTCAAGGGGTATCTGACCTGGGGCAACCGCTTTACCTATAAAAGAATAGGTTATTACCGAATCAAAGGGTGGACCAGCCAATCTTGTAAGCTTACCCAGTTCCCCCATGGCTATAAGTATCTTTTTACCCTCAACCCTTCTTGAAAAACACAAAAATCTTGAAACATCTCTCCACGATTTCGGAGTTACCGCAATCTTTGCAATATCAGCCCCCCACCTGTACATCTCCCTAAGAATTTCCACTATGATCCATCCCGGCGGTGTGCCGTCAAAATCATGATGGGATATTATGAGCTTTTTACCATGGTTTTTAACTATATTCCTAACAAAGCCTATAAGATCGGTTGAATAAAGTTCTATGTCCGTATAATCACAGAGAGGTGAGAGCCTCTCAAATAACTCAGCCCTGTTCTCCACATACCTTCCCCCCTCCTTCTCCGATCTTATCGTAAGCAATACTTCCAATCCTTCACTTTTTATTTCATCTATCCTCTCCCTTATAAACTCCGCATCCCTGTTCTTAAAAAGATCAACCCTTAACTCTATAATGTCAGCCCCCTTCTCTTTGCATATTTTGAGATTTTCATCAAAGTTTTCATCAGATAAAGGAACCGCTATCTTCATGGATTAAGATTATAACTTGCCAAATAATGCCAAGGCTACCCATGAAATAAAGTTAAGATAGACAAACAATTTCACCTATGTTAATTTTTTCCTTATGGCAAGCTTTTCAGAAAATGAGCTTACTCCCATGCTCTCCCAGTACCACTATTTTAAGAACCAGTACCCCGACTGTCTTTTACTGTTCCGCCTCGGAGACTTTTATGAGCTTTTCTATGAAGATGCCTTTATTGGCGCAAGGGAGCTTAATCTTGTATTGACCTCAAGACCCGCAGGTAAAAACAGGGAAAGGATCCCTATGTGCGGTGTTCCCTACCACTCTGCAAATTCCTATATATCCCAGCTTGTGTCCAAGGGTTACAAGCTTGCCATCTGTGAACAGATGGAGGAGGCAACGCCGGGTAAGATAGTTAAAAGGGATGTAATAAGGGTCATAACTCCTGGAACCTTCTTTGAGAAGGAAACGGGAGGGCTTCTGTGCCTCGTACCTTTAAGATCACATATATATTCCTCATACATAAACCTATCGGTGGGGGAATTTATATGCGCAAAATTGAAAAGGGAAGAGCTTGCAAACTTCATAGCAAAGTTCAGTATAAAGGAAGTGCTGTTGAAAAAAGGAGACAGTCTCTCAGAAGAAATATCAAAGTATGAAAAGGTGTTTTTCTCCTTTCTTGAAGAGGAGTACTTTGAAAGGGGTGTTGAAGAACTCATTGAATATTACAAGGTCAGCAGTTACAGGGCTTTCGGATTTGAAGAAGAGGAGATGCTCATACCCGCTGGAGGTGCCTTTTATTATGTAAAGCATACACAGAAGGCTTTTATGCCCTTCCTTCCCAGACCCAAAGTTTACAAGGATGAAGGCTTCGTACGTATGGATGCAAAAGCTATAAAGGGCTTGGAACTTATAGAAAGCATAGAGGGGAGAAGGGATCAATCCCTGTTTTCCGTGATTGACAGGACCCTTACTGGCATGGGAAGGAGAAGGCTGAAGTTTTACCTTATGCATCCCTTAAGGAGTAAGGAAAGGATAAAAGAGATTCAGGAAGGGGTGGAAGAACTGAAAATTAAGAGGGATATAAGAAAGAAGATAAGGGAAGCCTTGGACGGTATGGCGGATCTTGAAAGGCTTGTATCAAAAATAAGCTCAAATATGGCTTCACCGAGGGATCTTGTCCTTCTAAAAGAGGGACTTAAAAGGCTTGACACTTTAAGGGATGTTATAAAAGAATGCAACAGTAGGATAATAAGGAAACTGGAAGCATCCTTTGAAGACTACAAAGACATTAAAGAAGATATAGAAAATACACTTGTTGAAGATCCGCCCCTTCATGTAAAAGAGGGAGGTCTCATAAAAGAAGGCGTGGATGAATATTTGGACGAACTGAGGTATTACAGGGACAATACGGAAAAGATACTTAAAGAGTATGAGGCGAGATTGAAAAGGGAAACGGGAATAGGAAGCCTGAAGATAGGTTACAACAAGGTAATGGGTTACTACATTGAGGTTACAAAACCTAATCTAAGATATGTACCTTCACATTTCAGGAGGAGGCAAACCCTTTCAAACGCAGAGAGGTTTACGACAGATAAACTGCAGAGGCTTGAGGAGAAGATCCTATCCGCCCAAACCAAGATAAACAACCTTGAGTATGAACTCTTTGTCGCACTCAGAAACAGGGTGGTTGAAAGGATAGAGGTGGTAGGAAGGAATGCCAACATAATAGGAGACATAGACTACATCCAGTCCCTTGCGGAGATTGCGGACGAAAAGGACTGGATAAAACCAGAGATTTCTGAGGATCTCATAATTGAAATTGAGGAAGGGAGACATCCGGTTATAGAAGCCTTCAACAGATACTATGTCCCCAACGATACGCGTATCTCGGAAAAGGAAAGGATACTAATTATAACAGGACCCAATATGGCAGGTAAATCAAGCTACATAAGACAGGTGGCACTTCTGACGCTTATGGCACACATGGGTTCCTTTATACCGTGTAAGAGGGCAAAGATAGGTATGGTTGACGCCATATTTACACGAATAGGCTCGGGTGATGTCCTCGCCCTCGGAGTTTCCACCTTTATGAATGAAATGCTTGATGTGGCGGGTATAATTAACAATGCAACGGAAAGGAGTCTTATAGTCCTTGATGAAGTGGGAAGGGGTACATCAACCTACGACGGTATAGCAATAGCAAAAGCGGTGCTTGAATACATCGCCAAAAATATAGGGGCAAGGACCCTTTTTGCCACCCACTTTCTTGAGGTAACAAAACTTGCGGAAAAGATGGAAGGTATTAAAAACTACAGGATGGCGGTAAAGAGGGAAGGAAAGAATATAAACTTCCTCTACATCCTTGAAGAGGGGGTGGCGGAAGGTAGCTTCGGAATAGATGTAGCAAGAAGTGCAGGTCTGCCAGAAGAGGTAACAGAAAAAGCCCGCTCCATATTAGAAAGCCTTTACAACAATTCCGAAGAGAAAGATATTGAGGTGCTTGAAAAAACCTTTAATGTTTCAAAGCTTGAGGATCTTATAAAAAGGATAGCGGAAGTGGATATAGCAAACACAACCCCCGTTAAAGCCCTTTTGATACTCAATGAATTAAAAGAGGAAGCAGTTAAATATTTAAAGGAAAAGGTCAGAGGTTAACCCCTTCAAAAGAAAGTAGCCTCCTCTTAATATCCTCGCCGAAGCTGAACCCTCCCAAACCTCTCTTTCCCACCACCCTGTGGCACGGTATAACTATGGGAAACCTGTTTACCTTCATACAGTATCCGACAAATCTCGGATGGGTGCCTGTAATCTCAGCCAATAGTGAGTATGTTACAACCTTTCCGAAGGTACATACCTCCCTTAAAGCGTGGTAAACCCTCAGCATATTTTCGGTATAGCCCTCCAGGTCAAGATCCTCCATTTTCAAGGCTGGATCCCCTTCCCCTCTTATATACGGGGAAAATTTTTCCACCAAATGAGATGGAGCATTGCTACTTGCTGATCTTACAAATTCTATTCTTTTTATTTTGTCATCCTTCAAATAGATCCTAAGACCTACATCACCGAATAGTCTTATATCAAACATTTTTTGTTATCTCAGAGATTGCCTCATAAATGTTCCTGCTTTCTGGTTCCCAAACAAATATACCGTTCCTATGGAGATACCACTTAGCCCTTGAATCCCTCGGATGATGACCGGATATTACTATATCTACATTAAGGTTACCGAGTATCTTCGCTATTTCAATCTCACCCCTACTATTGGGTTCCAATACCTCAGGACCTTCCCCACCTTTGAAAATCATTATCTTTTTCGCGGATCCGAAACTCTCCGCTATACCGTCTTTATCGTCAACCAAAACCGCTATCCTCAAACCGCCGTCATCATGAGGTTCATAATGTATAAAAACGGAGTGAACCTGAGGAATCTCTTCAACAATCTTACTTTCTATTGCATCCGCAATATTGTGACTCTTTATAAAATCCTTCGCCTTTATGGTTATGGTAGTATCTATAAATATCCTACCGCCCGCCTCCCTAACCAAAAGCCTCTTTATTTCAACCACATCGTCAAAGGAAAGTATTATGTTTCTTATCCTTTCAACCGTCTCCTTATCCGCGGAGATATCAAGTATAAAACCTATCTGCTCCCTCAACATGTTTATGGCGGTAAAACCTATTAAGCCCGCTATGGCGAGGGCAAAGTATCTGTCATACTCATATCCGAAGTGGCTTGCGGATAAGCTTAATATAACCAGAAAGGAGCCAAAGGCATCGGTAAGGGTATGATAGGAGTCCGCCACAAGGGTGGGTGAGTTAAGCCTTTTGCCCGCCCTCCTCTCAAAAAAGGATAAGGTAAGGGAAAGGGATAAAGATACCACCATTATAAGGATGGCAACGGGAAGATGCTCTTTATTTATAACTATCCTCTCTTCAAAGGCTTTTTTACCTATCTCAACACCAGCTATTATCAGGAAAAATCCTATAACTATGGCTCCTATATTCTCAAGCTTATAAAGACCGTAGGGAAATCGGTGATGTTTCTTTTCGGAAAATTTTATTGATATATAAGCAATAATAGAGGCGGTTGAGTCGGAAAGGGAGTGTATTGCCTCCCCTAGCATGGAGAGACTTCCCGTAAGAATAGCACCCACAAATTTTATTGCGGATTGGAAAAGATTTACGGTTACGGACAGTAAAGCCCAGTTCTCTTTATTCATCTATTGAAAGCCTGTCTGCAACCCTGTCGTGATCCCCTTTTTAAGAACTCCTCTTTTATTCTATCAATAACCTTATTTTTATGAGAGGAAAGACAATACCACGGACTTATAAGCTTTTCCTCCTCAACCTCCCCCGTTAACCGGTGTATAACTATATCCGGTCTCAGTATCTCCATAACATCCACCGCAAGCCTCACATAATCATCAAGTTCCAAAGGCTCAAACATACCCTTTTCATAAAGATCCGCAAGCCTCGTTCCCCTTATAACATGAATGGGATGTATTTTAACCCCGTGGACCGGAAGGGCGGATATAAGCTTTGCTGTTTCAATTATGTCTTCCTCGTCCTCTCCCGGAAGCCCTATAATTATGTGGACACATATTTTTAATTTTCTTCGGGCTGTTCTTAATACCGCATCAACAAAATCAGAAACACCGTGCGCCCTGTTTATGTACTTAAGCGTTTCAAAATTTGCTGATTGAAGACCGTATTCAACCCATACCTCAAGACCTTTTTCCGCATACTCTTCCAGCAAATCAAGTACTTCCTCTGGAACACAGTCGGGTCTCGTTCCCACATTTATACCCACCACATTTTCTACCTCAAGGGCAACATCGTATATCCTCTTGAGATAGTTAACATCGCCGTAGGTATTCGTATAGGACTGAAAGTATATAGTAAATAGGATATCCTCACCGTATTTTCTTTTAGCCCTTTCAATACCCTCACTTATCTGAATACCGAGGGGAATTTGAGGACTCAGATGACCTGGCCTCGTACCCTCACTGCAATAAATACAGCCTCCCACAGCCTTTGTACCGTCAATATTAGGACAAGTAAAGGGAAGGGCTACGGTTATCTTCTGAACCCTCTTGCCGTATTTTTTCTTAAAGTAATCCTTAAGGGAAAAATAAAAACTTTGGCTTACCGTTTGCATGGGTATATTAATTTATACAAGGGGAATGGGTATTGCAATATTTTACAAAATGTATATCTTGCTTAAAGAAATTCCCTCAAAATTCATATCCTATGGATAGCCCATAAACATTGTCCTTTAGGATGTAGAACGGTTTAAGCCAGTCTGGGCCCTCATCCGTTGATGTGTAAACTTCGGGCGAAATGCTGAACCTTCCCGAAGATAGTTGAGCATATACCCTGAAAAGTAAAATACCGCTTTTGTAAGAAAAATAATTGGTTTCAAAGCCTAAAATGTTTCTTTTACGCAAATGAAAAGATAATCCTGCACCATACTTCTGAGTATCCGCCACACCTCCATAGTTTAAATATCCCATCTGAACATAAATAGCGGTTCTGGAATAAAGCATGAGTGAGTTAATAATAGGATTAAAACCGAAATAAACCGGCTTTATTCTTCCAAGATTTATCTCCAGACTTCCCCCTGCTTCGTAGAAGTGAAAGGACTTCCCGTTTATGAATGATATACCCCTTAACCAGCCATAAAGTGATGGTTTAAGCCTTTTTCCGAACAACTGCCACTCAAGTTTTAAGCCTGCAGGTAGCAATATAGCCGTTTCCTCTCCGAGGTATATGAGACCATCCAAGTACGGATAAACAATATTTTCCGAAAGTCTCAGGTTGATTTTAACCAAACCGTATATATTCCTTATTTCCGAAGCTCGGGAGAAATTCGGCACGAACATCTCAATTACTATGCAGGAGACGGAAATGCACCAAATAAGGAATCTCCTTGAGCTTAACATTCTTATACTCTCCTAAGCGACAATCCCTTAAGAATTCAGCACCTTCCCTGCCTCAGGATATGACCCCCTCACGATTATTATATTTAAAAAGGGTTAAACACTACAGCTTCTCCGCCTGGAGTTTGTAAAAGCCTTCTCTTAAACCCTCGGGTATGTACCAGTCCCTCAGCCCTTTGAATCCCGCCCTCATTAAAACCTTCCCCATTCTGCTCTCCTTAGGATCCCCTCCCTTAGCCAAAAAATTTAAGGTCTCCCTGTCTTCCCAGTATTCAACAAAGATCCTGCCTCTACGCGGTATATTCTCATATATTAACTTATAAATAAGTAATTCAACGGGTGAACCAAAAAACCTTCTATCAACTTTAAAAATCTCAACCCACGGTTTATAATAAGCACCCCTCCCTTTAAATACCTTAGCACAAAAAATATGCTCTCCTCCCCACCTAACACAAACATTCTCCTCCTCAACAAATCTACCCTTACTTCTGTGATAAATCTTTAAAATATCGTTCCCAACATACACCCCCTCCTCAAGAGCCTCAACAAACCCCTCAATCGCCATAGATCAAAACTATAATTTGGGTTTTCCCTTTTTAAAATGATATGGATTTTGTTTTTATTTGTACACATACCCGTTAAATAACCGCTATAACAGTTAAAATATTAGAAGAAACGACCAAAAACTCCATTTTAGAGGGGTAAAGGGATGAAACTTCTCACAAGCGACAACATATTCAACCAGATTACGGAAATAGTCAGATCCGCCCAAAAAAACATGAAAATAGCATCCGCATGGATAAAAGGTAAGTACTTTGAAGATATCCTTGATATTGCAAAGGAGAAAAACATACCCGTAGAGATCATATTAAGAGCCTCCGAGTTTCAAGATTTGATCATCACGGATGACAGGGTGTTCAGAAAGATTCAGGAAGCGGGCGGTAAAGTATATCTCTGCAACAGACTGCATGCAAAATTTATAATTGTTGACAATAAAAAGGCTGTGGTAGGTTCCGCAAACTTCACCGAGGCGGGCTTATCTGATATTTCTAAGGGAAACATAGAAGCGGGCGTATTTTATGATAGCTCCGACGGAGAAGAAGAGATAGAAAAACTTATAAGCTACTTTGAAAGTATAAAAGAAAAACATTCACATGAATTCGGAAATGATCTGCTCGGTTTTACCCTCAATCCTGTAAAATCCCATTCCTTTGAATTCATCCTTATCGATGAGGATGTAAGCGAGCAGTCTTATGTTGAGATAAGATTGAATGAGGGTAAAGTTCTTGCAAGGGTAACAAGTATATACGCCTACGATACGGGATTTTTTGCAAATCCTTTTACTTCCTATGAATCTCCAGTTTTTGCACCCCTTGAAGATTTCAAAAAGATATTCTCGGATGACAAGGACAAAGAATGGAAAAAATCCGCTGTTTACGCATATATAAGCGGAAACGGGAACAGAATGAAGGTGGGCACAGCGGAAGTGGTGGGCATTATAAAGGAAGGACAGCTTGATATGGTTAAAAAACCCTTTGATGTGGGCGAGGGTGTATATAAGGTCTCAGAGGAAACTCTTAATCTACTAATGAAAAAAACCTCATCGGGAAGAGATATGATCATCCCGGTTAGGGTAGGAAAGCTTGAGGATTCGGATATTGATGTTTTTGTGGATGGTAAAGAGGTAGTTAATAAACACATGCTGATAATAGGAACAACGGGTTCCGGGAAAAGCTACTTCGCAAAACTCTTCTTATGCAGACTTGTTCAGGCGAGTGAGGATGTACAGGTTTTTGTATTTGATCCTCACGGGGAGTATTACAACGATCTGGTGGATTTCTTGGACGGTGATAGTCTTATTGAACATGTAATTTTTGAAGATACACTTTTCCCTATTTATGCGGAAGAAATAACAGGATTGATCAAAGATGCAGGCTTCGGAATCCTTGTAAGCGGGAATTCTAATCATGCAAGGGAGAACAACTCTAAAATCTCAAAGGTAGTTAAGCCATCCCTTAAATTAACCGGCTTTTCTTCTAAAAACCTTCTGTCCGTTGTCTCAAGTTTATCTACGGGTAATTCGGGAATAGAAATTAATGAACTTACGGAATATCTTAAAAACATTTGGGGAGAGTACACCCTTTCAAGTCAACCTGCAACCATTGATAGGATTGAAAAGGGCTTAAGATCGGACAAGAGATTAATTATATTCAACTTTAAACATATAACGGATCCACAAACAAGAGTAAACATTGCGGGCTTAATAATGCAAGAGCTTTTTAATGAAAACAAAAGGACATTAAAAAACAGGATTGTCGTTTTGGAAGAGGCACACAACTTCGCTCCCGAAAAGGGATACGGAGATGTATCCTCCGGCAGAGACAACCTCGCCCTTAATATGGCAAAGAAAATAGCATCAGAGGGAAGAAAGTTCAATCTCGGATTAATTACAATAACCCAAAGACCTGCCCAGGTAAGCAAATATGTTCTCTCACAAATGAACACTCAGGCAATGTTCAGAACAATGAACAGCTCTGACCTTGATACCATCTCCACCTATGTTGAATATACGGGAAATGATATAATCGGTATCCTCCCTTCACTTCCGACGGGAACCGGTATAATAAGCGGCATGGGAGTGCCATTTCCCGTGGTGGTGGGGGTGGGGTAGAAAAAGTTGTCACCTTTGTTTTATAAAGAAAAGTTCTTATATAAAACTATAACCATTGTTAACAGTTCTTTTATAGAACAAAATACTTGAAAAACCGGAAAAATAGTTCTATTATAGAACCATGAACCTGGAAGAAGTAATCACCTTAGTGGAAGAGACTCACCAGAGACTAAAACTCTCCTTGCCCGAGAGAATAAGACCTTTATACGATAGTGTTGAGATCGAGAAGATTAGAACAGCCATCGTTTATGGTCAGAGAGGAGCAGGAAAGACAACCTTTTTGCTTTATAGATCAAGGAATAAACCCTTTCTTTACCTATCCGCTGATAATCCCTTAGTAGTAGCTTATCCTCTCTACGAGGTTGTCAGAGAGGTTTTCAAAAGGGGATACGAGGGTATAATAATCGATGAAGTTCACCTCGCTAAGGACTGGAGCTTACACTTAAAAGCTCTTTACGATGATTATCCCGATAGATACATCTGGGCAAGTGGAAGCAGCAGTCTTTTGATAAAGAAAGGCGTAGCTGACCTTTCCCGAAGATTCGTCCAGATAAGAATCCCTCTTATGTCTTTCAGGGAATTCCTCTATCTGAAAATGGGTATTCTTCCTGAGCCAGTGGATATATTCAATGTTAAAGAGGAAAATCTTAAGTTAGTAAGAAAGATAAATGTCCTTAGGCTGTTCAGGGAATACATAAGCTCGGGAACTAGACCCATTTTCTTTGAAGGGGAGTACTGCAATAGAATCCAAGGGGTAATTGAAAAAACTATATTCTACGACATTCCTTTCTACCTTCCTTCAATCCAGGGTAACCACCTGAGGCTGATGAATGCAGTGATCGGACATATTATAAGTTCTCCTATCCCTACAGTGAACATATCTAAGCTCTGCAGTGAATGGCACATAGGTAAAGAAAAACTTTATCAGCTCCTGAGCATAATGGAAGCGGTTGAGCTCTTGAGAATTGTAAGAAGAAAGGGAGATAAGAACGTTTACTCAAAAGGAGCTAAGATGCTGATAAATGACCCTTCTGTTTACTACTGCCTTAACGGTAATCTCGGTAATGCAAGAGAAGCTTTAGTAGTATTTACCCTTTCCGAAAGGTATGAAGTCTACGCAAGCCAGAGGGAAGAAGACTACGACTACCTTGTAGATGGCAAGAAGATAGAAGTAGGCGGTAAGAAAAAAGATACTAAATCCGCTGACTATGTTATAAGCGATGATTTGGAACTTCCAGTAAGAAACAGGCTCCCCATGTGGCTCCTGGGGATGGTGTGGTAGGAACTTAACATTGGTGTAAGCTTGTAAGCCAATTCTTTCACCAAAAACTTCATAACTCATAATACAATACACCCACACTTTGCAACATTCTGCAGTAAGGTTTAAATTTATTTACTCAGCCATGATTATAAAGGAACTTAATTCGCAGGTTAAGGAGGATCTGAAAAGGTACTTTGAGGAGAGGGATTATATTGTTGTTTCTGTACCCAAGGATGAGCCTATAAGGTTGTATGTGGTTAAGGCGAACAGAACCCTTGAAACGGTTGTGAGGCTTTTTAATCCAGAGGGTGAAGACAGGGAAAGACTTGGTAAAGTTGTTATGGGAGCGCTTCTTCTTACATCCCTCGTTAAGCATGCCACGGAGCAGAAGATATCCCTTGAAATAAAAACGGGAGAAAAGAGGTACTATGCGGAAGCGGATGGTAAAGGAAGGGTAAGGTGTTTCATGGAATATGCACTTTCGGAAACAAAAACCCTTACGGTAGTCAGGGAGCTTGGGTTGGGCAAACCTTACACGAGTATAGTACCCCTTGTGTCAGAAGATATAAGCGAAAGTATTAATTTCTATTTTTATCAATCTGAACAAACACCTTCGGTAGTAGGTTTTGTTTTGAAGGAAACTAACGGTAAACCGGAATATGCGGTAGGGTATCTGCTTCAGTCTATGGGCGGTGCCAAGGAAGAGGTATGGAAAAAATTAAGGGAAAGGACCCTTCAGATAGGTAACGATTCCCTTGCGGTTAAGAAGGCAAGACCGGAAGAGATAGCGGAAGATATACTTAAGGGATTCAAACCCATGCTCGTGGGTCTTAAAGAGGTTGAGTATTACTGCCCGTGCAATGAAGATATAGCAAGGCTGGGAGCCTTTTCTATACCAGAGGAAGAGAGAAAGGAAATATTTGAAACAGAAGGTATGATAGAATTAACATGCAAGTTTTGCGGTAGAGTTTACCGCTTTTCAGAAGAAGATCTTAAAAACTAATATTCTGGGTATATCCGTCACAGTCCTGCATGTAAACAGAACCGCTACCGCATCTGGTAAAGTTTATTCTTAATAAAGAGAGCGTAACCTGACTTCCCTGAGGACAATCGCAAGTTATTTCAAAAGCCCCCGAATCCGCACCATCGCATTCTTCTGAAACATGAAGATTATCAAAGTTTACATTACATGTTCCACTTTCACTGTTCTGGTGGTCCGTAACTGTCACACTCACACTTCCGTTCCAAGTACCGTTATCAAAGATCTCGTCATCACCGTCATCCTCTTCATCAAAAGAAAGGCCATCACCATTAACAGTAACACTAACTTTTAAATCATTATCCTGATAACCTTTCCACTGATAAAAGAAGGTGTTAAAGACATACGCAGCTTGCTTGTCCAAATCAAAGTCAAATATTCTATCTAACCTGAAATTTCCCATGTTTGATTGAACAGTCATTACTATCGGTTCCCTACTGCATGTATCATTGTTTATAGTACCCGTACAAGAGTCCCAACCACTCTTTTTATCATTATCATCGTCATCCTTAACATTAATGGTACCTTGCCATGATGCATTCCATTGGGATGAAGCCATATTACAATCAAATTCAAACAAGCCATCTACAGGGATATAATCACCATCTTTGTCTTCAAGATTTCCGGAAGAGTTTCCGCTACATGTCCACCTGCTACCATCCATACTCTTCGCAGAAAGAGTACCCATTGGACCCATAAACATGTTCATGGAAGGAAGAGGATTAGAACCCATTACAGGAGAGAAGGTCATAATTGAATAAATATTATCCGCAGTATTCATTTTATCTGAGTTTACAAACTCCTCTGCTGTAACCTCATTCGCACCACCCACTCCAGATCCATTATCCGGCGCACCATCATCAACACCACCCCCCGTACTTCCCTCAGGTGCTTTAGAACCAGTACCGCAAGCTATAAAGGTTAAAAGTCCCAAACTTAAACCGCTTATTAAAAGCAAAGATTTCATTTTATCAGCCACCCCCTTGCTAACATTTTAACATATTATTTTTTAATGCATAGCTACTTCACACTATAAAATATGTAAGTTAACACTCAACCCTTTTTGAATTTCTCCGAAAAAGCCTTCCCTGAGAGTATGTCCTTTGCTGGGGGAGTTACCCTTAAAAGCCATTCAAGTAAAGCCTTTCTCTTTTCCGGATCCCTGGGCAGACTCCTTTTCCTTCTTAAGGGTAAACCAGAACGCAGTCTCTCAAGTTTTATCTCGTGACGCCTTTTATGTATCTCGTTAAGATTCATGACAATTTACCTTTTAAACATCTTATAAACTCCTCATCTATTGTGCCCGCTTTCAATAAAATTTCTTTATCTACATAACAAAATTCCGCTCTTGCATTATTCAATAATCTCGGTGATAATACTATCTTCAACAAAAGAATAGAGCTTAGAAATGACAGTACTGGCTTTTATAGTACTTATAGGAGTACTTATATGGATTCATGAGTTGGGACATTTTTTGATGGCAAAGTTATTCAGGGTAAGGGTTGATATATTCTCCATAGGGTTCGGTCCCCGCATAGTTTCAAAAAAGATAGGAGAGACAACTTATCAGCTCGCCGCTGTACCCCTCGGCGGATTTGTCAAGCTTTACGGAGAGGAGTCAAACGTAGATGATCCAAGGGCAATGTCATCAAAGGCTTGGTGGCAAAAGGTACTTATAGCTCTCGGAGGTCCTCTATTTAACATAATTTTCACCGTACTGCTGTTTGCGGTTGTATTCACTATAGGAAGGGATGTTCCCCTCTATATGAAAAAGCCGGTTTTGGTGGGATATGTTGAGGAAGGAGGTTGGGCGGATAAGGTTGGCATAAAAACGGGTGATCTCATAGAGGGAATAAACGGAGAAAAGATCAAAAACTGGGAAGAGCTTTACAGGGCTTTTATAAAAAATCAGGGATCGGAAGTAATTTTAAATATAAAAAGGGATAATCAAGATATAAGATTAAGGGTAAGGTTACCGTCCATAGAAAAGGGCAGGGAAGACCTCGGGATATTTCCAGATCTAAAGCCCGTAATAGGCAGAATACTTCCTGGTTCACCTGCAAGTCAGGTAGGTATAAAGGAAGGTGATCGCATTATTGAGGTGAACGGGAAAAGGGTTGAAAATTGGTATGAGGTTACAAAGCTTATTAAGGAAAACGGTTTGAACCCTCTCCGTATAAAACTACAGAGAAACGGTGAAATATTTGAAAAAACAGTTGTACCCCAAAAAGATCCCGCAAGGGGAAGACCCATGATAGGTGTAAGCGTGAAAATAGAAACGGTTAAGGAAAAAACTCCCTTCCCGGAATCGGTTAAATTGGCATTAAGCCGTACCTATGAACTTACAGTCCTGACCTTCAAAGTGCTGGCAGGGTTGATAACGGGTGATGTTTCCTTTAAAACCCTTGGTGGACCTATTGCCATAGCCCAATTTGCGGGGCAGGCTGCGGAGTCGGGTATAATAGCCTTCCTTTCATCCATGGCATTTATATCCTTACAGCTCGGCATATTCAACCTTATACCCTTACCTGTTCTTGACGGGGGTCTCATCCTGCTATTCATAGCGGAAGCGATAAGGGGTAAACCCTTCTCTGATAAGTTCAAGGAGGTTTGGCAGAGATTGGGCTTTGCCCTTATCATTACACTCCTTACCTTCGTTATAATCAACGATTTGCTTAAAATATTCGGGGGATGATGAAAAACTCCAATGTATCTATTGCCCTCGTTCACTATCCAGCCATGGACAGAAAGGGAAGGATCATAGTTACATCATTTACTACCATGGACCTTCACGATATAGCAAGACCTGCAAGGGCTTATGAGATAGACAGATTTTATATAGTTCAACCCGTTGACGGGCAGAGACTTATAATAAACAAGCAGATTGAGTATTGGCTGTCCGAAGAAGGTAAAAAGACAAACCCTACAAGGCACGAGATTGTTCAGAGGGTATCCCTCCTTTATACTTTGGACGAGGTAACCGATGACATTATGAAAAGAACGGGTAAAGAACCTAAAACCGTGGGCACGGATGCAAGAAAGTATCCCAACACAATAGGCTACGATGATTTAAGAAAAGAAATAGAAAAGAGGGAAGATTACTTCCTTATAGTTTTCGGTACTGGTTACGGATTACCGCCCGATCTCATGCGAACCTTTGATTACATACTTGAACCCATCTACGGTGCGGGAGACTGGAACCATCTATCGGTTAGGAATGCTGTGGCTATAATTCTTGACAGATTATTCAGCAGAAACAGGTGTTAAGCGATGATATATCATTTAGCCCTTATATTGAGAGAATACTTCTTCGCCTTTAATGTCTTTAAATACATAACCTTTCGCTCCTTCACAGCGGTACTCCTTGCCTTTGCCCTGACCCTCATCTTTTCACCAATAATAATAAGAAAATTAAAAAGATGGCAAAGACTCCTAGGCGGATATATAAGAAAGTACACGCCTCAAGGTGTTTCAAAAAGATATGTACCTACCATGGGAGGGATAATAATAATATCAGTACTTTCCCTCACCGTTCTTCTTCTTATGAGATTTGATCTTATCTACCTGTGGATACTATTACTCTCAACCATATCTTTTGCCACCATAGGTCTTATAGACGACTATTTGAAACTTAAGAATAAGGAGGGTTTGTCTTCAAAAGTAAAGCTGTTGGGACAAATTATAGCCTCCTTTATAGTTGCGGTTATGATCTACAAATTCTCGGGTACAGGAACACTTCTGTACTTTCCCCTTTTCAAAGACTTCTATATAGACCTTGGCATCTTTTATATACCCTTTGCCATGTTAGTAATAATAGCAACATCTAATGCGGTCAATTTAACCGACGGTCTTGACGGATTGGCAATAGGTCCCACTATGACAACCGCAACTGCCTTAGGTGTTATAGCTTACGCGGTGGGTCATATAAAGATAGCGGAATACCTCGGTATTCCCTATGTTCCTTACGCTGGTGAAATAGCTATATTCTGTATGGCTATAGTGGGTTGCGGTCTCGGTTTCCTGTGGTTTAACTCCTTCCCTGCCCAGATGTTTATGGGAGATGTGGGATCCCTCGGATTGGGGGCAGCGCTGGGAACAATAGCACTGCTTACCAAAGCGGAACTTCTACTTATAATAGCGGGTGGAATCTTCGTTTTTGAAACATTGAGCGTTATAATTCAGGTTGCTTACTTCAAGCTTACTAAGGGAAAGAGAATATTCAAGATGGCTCCATTCCACCATCACCTTGAACTTTCTGGTATACCCGAACCGAAGATAGTGGTGAGGATGTGGATAATCTCCATTCTGCTTGCCATAATTTCCATATCAACCCTTAAACTTAGATAATTCAATCTCTATAGCCCTCCTCAAAAGCAAAGGATCTCCCAGTTCCCTTGACAGCGTCTTCTCTATATATCGCAACGGTGCAATATTATGCGGAGATCTCTTATCGGTAAACTCCATTGAAGTTATCATGGGATACAACCATGCGGTTGTATTGGCTATATCTATAACCTTATCCTTATCAATATCCGCTGGGACCTCAAACCTTATGGTTGATGCAATACCACCCTCATCTATTTTTACATACCATGTGTACCTATCAAAAGCCCTTTCTGTATCTAAGGATTTTAAAAGTATAAGGGGTGTCCTCTGCCCGACCTTCATTTCTCTAAGAATATCAGCCCTTTCCTGAGGAATAAAATATTTCATGTGTCTCTTTACTGCACCTACCGTAGGAAGGTAACTTTCCCTCAGATTGTACTTAAGGGTTCCGTCCCATATGATAAAGTCGGGGGAGAAATCCTTATATACCCTTTTAACAACAATATATTCAAGCCTCTTTAACTCATTGAGTACATGATTCATAGGCTCTTTTGATGAATTAACAATACTAAAGGACATCCTATAACCCGCCCACTCTACCTCAATTGAACCCTTTATATTTGCATTTGTAATAAATAACCTTTCCTTCTCGGAAACCGCATATTGGCTTCTGAAGTAATTACCTTCCTTTATCAAAATTACAGCTCCTGCCCCAATAGATACAAAAATACCCTCTCCCCTGTCCTTATCACTGCTCAGATAAACAAATTGATGTATGCGCTGAACACCATCAACGAAGGAAACCTTTAACTGAGAAGGTTCAGAACCGTAAAGGGGGGACCAAAGATCCCCCTCAATGTCTATGTCAGCGATTTCAAGAGATTCTTCAAGAAAGTCCTCATGCCTCTGATATTCCCATCTATGGAAAGAGATATTGTAGCTTTCTAAAACCAACCTTAGTCTATAGTTATAGCGTCAGCAGGGCACTCTTCCGCAACCTCCTCTATCTTATCCAAATTCTCCTGTATAATCTCTTGCCTGTAGTTTTTTACTATGGCTATACCGTCACCCCTATCCGCAAATATTTCTGGCAACACATCGTAACACAGCTCACAGGCGGTACACAAATCCTCATCAACCTTAATGTATATCATTCTTCCTCTACGAGTATGGAACCGCTTGGGCATTCATCCGCAAGCTCCTTAACCTCCTCCGCGTGCTCGTCGGGTACTTCCATCCATCCTTCGTCGTCTGGGTTTACAACATCCGCTATACCGTCACCCGCATTTTTATAAACTTCGGGCAGTCTGTCATAACAAAGCTCACAAGCTGTGCAAGTGTCCTTGTCAATCTTAGTTTTTATCATCCTGCCAACCTCCTTTAGAATTTATTAAAAATTGGTTAAGGTATTCTACCACAAGTCGGATAATAAATTGTTAGATATTAGAAAATAATAATATTTTCAAAAATGTAAATATGCTTAACATCAGATGATCTTCTTCATATTTTCAATTACAAAATCAACAATATCTACACTTATTATATAAGGCGGGAGAAATCTCAGCACACCATTGCCCGTGCAATTGGCAACTATGCCTCTCTCCAGCAGTTTAATTAAAACCTCATAACACCTTTCTCCCAATTCCAAACCCAACATAAGTCCCCTTCCCTTCACCCTTCCGAGTTCGGAAAGCCTTCTTTTAAAGTATTCCCCTGTGCGTTCCACATTTTCCATAAGCTCCTCCGTCCTTGAAACAACATAAAGTGCAACCTCACAGGCAAGAGGGTTTCCGCCGAAGGTTGAACCGTGATCACCCCTCTCTACCGCTTCCGCCACCCTTTTTGAAACTATAGTAGCACCTATGGGCACACCTCCTCCAAGACCCTTTGCAAGTGTAACTATATCTGGCTTAAGATCAAAATGCTTGTATGCAAAAAACTTCCCTGTTCTTCCCACCCCCGTTTGCACCTCATCTATAAAAAGGAGTAAACCTTCCGAGTTGCATAGCTCCTGGATTTTAAATAGAAATTCCCTCTCCGCCTCATTTATACCTCCCTCACCTTGAATAATCTCAAGCATAATACCTCCCGTCTCCTTCTTCAATAATTTTTTTACTGACTCAAAATTGTTAAACTCCGCATAATCAAAGCCGTCCAGCAGTGGTTCAAACCCTTTGTGGAATTTTTCCTGAGCGGTTGCTGACAAACTTCCGTAGGTCCTCCCGTGGAATCCTTGGTTAAAGGTTATTATCCTGTATCTCTTTTCTCCCCTTTTATGCCAGTACTTCCTCAGAAATTTTATCCCCGCCTCATTTGCCTCCGTTCCGCTGTTGCAAAAGAACACTTTCCCCTCATCACCGAAGTGTCTGACAAGTCTTTCCGCCAATCTCTCTTGCCACGGGTTTTCAAAAAGATTGGAGATATGTAAAAGCTTCTCAGATTGTCTCTTTATAATTTCAGTAATGCCTTTATCACCGTAGCCGAGCAGATTAACCCCTATGCCAGAGATAAGATCCACATACCTCTTACCCTTATCATCATAAAGATATATACCCTCCCCCCTCACAAAGGTTACGGGCAATCTTTTGTAGGTATCAAGCACAAACATTTGATATATATTATCATTAAAAGCATGGAACTTAAGGAGGGTAACACTTACGAAATAATAACGAGCTACAGGGAGATCCCCATAAGGCTACGCCTCAAGTTAAAATGGCTTGAGGAAGAGGATAAACTTGTAGGATTTGATGGAAGCAATTATCCACTGATAAAGGTATTTTCTTCGGAGAACCCCGTTTATATAAAACTTGATGAAGACGTCTATTTAAAGACGAGTATGTTCAGCAACCTTAGACACGAACTCGTTCTAAAGGTTGAAGGAGAAACACCCCCTCCTCCGTTTATAAAGAGAGAGGTTGTGAGGGTTGAACCCGATCCCTCAAAGCCAGTTTACGCGAACCTCTGTATAGGTGATGTTTGCTCCTTCAGACTTCAGGTTGCCAATATAAGCGAGAGGGGATTGTGTGTATTAGTTCACCATCAGGACGAGGACATAATAAAAAGGCTTGAGGAGATGGTTGAAAAACACGGCAAAGACAAGCCAGAAATAAGTATAGAGATTGAATTTCCGGACGGTGAGGTGGCAAGGGGGAACGGGGAGATAAAAAGTATAACGGAGAAGGAAGATGATATATATGTAAAAATAGGATTGCTTCTGAGCGGATATCCGGATGAACTCAGGAAGATAAGCAACTATGTTTTGAACAGACAAAGGGAAATCCTCACCTCCCTTAGAATGTTGAAATGAACAAAAGACTCATAATCCTTATATCCCTCCGCTTTCTTATATCATCCAAAGGTACTACCCTTTTGCTGTCTGCCATCTCCCTACTCGGAATATTTTTAAGCACAACCGCCCTCCTTCTTACTACCGGTCTATTTCACGGTTTTGAAGTTTCTCTTAAAGATAAAATCCTTTCAACAACTTCCCATATCGTTATAACCTCCGTAGGCGGTGATATAGATGACGTTTACGGAAAGATTAAAAAAATACCTTCGGTAAAGGAAGCTATACCCTTTACCCTTTATACGGGGGCGGTATCGTCGGAAGGAATAATGCAGGTTGTGAATGTAAAGGCGGTTGACTACAAAAATGAAGACTTCAGAAAAAGGATAGAGAGATTTCTGGTTGACGGAAATATAGATGAAAGTGGAATACTTATAGGGGACGGACTTGCCACCACCCTCGGTATACTGTCTGGTGATAAGATCCTTGTCATATCACCCTTAGCAAGGAGGGGTGTGGTGGGTTTTATACCAAAGACGAAGGAGTTCAGGGTCTCGGGCTTGTTCAGTTTCGGATCCTTTGAACATGACTTTGGCTTGATAATAATGGAGAAGGAAAGGGCTAAAAGGTTGTTCGGTAAGAAGTTCAGCCTTGAGGGTATTGAGATCTTCATAGAGGATCCTTACAAAGCGGATCCTTTAAAGATAATATTGCAATCGGAGATAGGCGAAGGCTTTATAGTAAGATCGTGGATAGACCTTCATAAAACACTATTTAGCGCCCTCCAGATGGAAAAGATAGGCCTTTTTACGGTCCTACTTCTTATGGTTGCGGTATCATCCTTCAATATTATGAGCCTTCTTTTTATAAAGATGAGGGAAAAGATAAAGGATATTGCCATTCTAAAAACATACGGAATGACATCAAAGGACATACTCAGTATATTCTTACTGCAGGGAATAATAATCTGTGTAATGGGGCTTATAGCTGGCACGCTCGCTTCATATATTCTTGGTTTCTTTATAAACAAGTACAAACTTATAAGCGTTCCCTCTGAAATATACCTTGTTGATCATATTCCCGTTGTTATAGAGCCTCCCTCTGTAATCCTTACCATCATGGGAGCGGTGGGGATAAGCTTTCTTATATCCCTTATCCCTGCGAGGAAGGCATCAAAGGAAAGGATAGGAAGGATACTAAGAAATGAATGAGATAATAAGATTTGAAAGGGTAAGAAAGGTTTTTGAAGGAAGGGTTGAAGCACTAAAAGGTGTTGACCTTTCCATAAAA
>JALWWX010000215.1 GCA_027078675.1 Aquificales bacterium
ACAAAAAGATTAAAGGAAGTATGTAAAAAACATTCATTCAACCCTTACAGTTAGGTCCATCTGCTTGCCGTTCCTTAATATTGATATCTTAAAGGTATTCTCATTCCTGAGAAGCTGAAGTATCCTGAAGGCGTCCTCCCCGCTTGTTATCTGCATATTGTTAATGGCTATTAATACATCGCCAGGTCTCAAACCCGCTTTAGCAAGTAAGCTGTTTGGTTTTATCCATTCAAATACAAATCCTTCGGTCCTGCCATTCTTTACATAGGGTACGAGCCTTACCTGATTGAACATAATTCCTGGATCCGCGGTAAGCTTTTCCAACTCCCTTCGTGATATAACAGTACCAGAAGGAGGAGGGCTTTCAGTTATTGTCACAAATTTTCCACCCGATGCCTGTCCGCTTACATCTCTCGGGAATTTAAGTATTTCTTCCCTTCCGTTAATATCCACGATAACAAAATCCTTCCCTATCTTTTTAACAATACCTCCTATAAACGTTTCACCCTCCCTTACAACAAAAACCTCACCTCCCTTTTTCAAAAGAGCCATCTTAACCGATCCTATGGAGGTGGCAAGAAGCTGATAGCCTTTAATATTATCACTTCCCGCTACAGAAACATTTGAGGCGATTTCTCCCTTCTGAGGAAATATATTTCTGAGTTTAAGGGTTAAAGAATAAACATCAGGCTCCGATTTTTTTATTATGGGCACGGAAATGCGGGGAGGAATTTTTGTTAACAATATAAGAGAAAAAGTTAAAGACGCCAGTAATACAAGGGAAATAACGGAAAGGGAATATAAAAGGCCCATAATTGAATTATATTTAAAATATGGTATCATTCAATATCAAAAAAGAGGAGAGGACCATGAGGGGATATAAGTTACTTTATGGATTAATTTTATCAGCCATCCTTATAATGGGTTGCGGGTCACAAGAGGCTATGATAAGCAGTTTGAAAATAAGCGTTTATCCCGAAGAAACACCTGTGGATGTAGATGTCGCTGTTTGGAAAGACACAAATAATGATAAAATATGTGATGCGTACAGCGTAAAGTCAACAGTAGTTGACATAAATCTTGAAGTAACACCTGTATCAACGAACCTTGTTGATCCAGAAAGCACACTTGTTATTGTTGACGAGGTTAACATTGACTATTTCCCTATTTCATCAACAGTTCCAAACGAAACCACTCCTCCTCCTTTATCCTCTATAAGTCACAAATTGGGTGTATCTATAACAGGTCAAACATCATCTGTTACAATACCCATTGAAATATTCTCCCAATCCCAAAAGATCTCTAAACCTATCTCAGATCTAAGATACGGTGAACCAAGAATGGGACATATATATGCATACGATGTAAGAATAACATTTATAGTTAAAAGTCCCTACACGGGTGAAACAGGCAAGGTAACAACATACATACCTGTTGAAGTGGCAGAGTTCGTCAGTGATCAAGAAAACTGTTCTTTCCCATAAGTCAATGTGAAAATTACCTTCCCTTATAATCCCTTAGGAATTATCTAATTAATATGAAAAAGCAAAAGGAGGTTGAAAAAATGAAAAGGAAAGTATTATTAGGAGGTGCCTTATTTACATCTGCACTTTACTTCTACTCATGCGGGGGTACTTCCTCCTCTCCGCAAAATGTGGATCTTTACTTAACGGATGCTCCTGCGGAAAATTTTCCCTCCATAATAGTAAATGTAAAGGAGGTAAGTCTCTGTAATACGGGTACGAACACGTGTCATTCACTTTACAAAAGCTCAACGGGTATAAATGTTGATCTAACACAGTTAAACGGTGTAATGCACTATGTGGGTAGTTCCACAGTACCCTCTGGTAACTACAACAGACTGCAGGTAAGGATATCCCAGTATGCAACGGTGGTTGACAACCAGGGCAATCAAAATGATGCTGTATTTAATCCCGAGTCAATTAATCAAAATGGCAGAATGCAAAACATTCCCAACACTGTACAGTGTGATCAGAACACACAAGAGTGTGTTATAAGTTTTAATGGTGCTGTAAATCCCTTTGCAATGGGCAAACTTATAGTTGACTTTGTTATCAAAGACATGGAAATTGATACAACAACAACGCCATGGCAAATTACCAAACTAAGGATGAAACCTTTAACCCCCAAATCAGAAGATGACATTAAAAATGTACACTATGAGTTTTATGCCACCATAACAGATATTGATTCAGCAAATAACACCGTTACAGCCTCATGGAAGAATACTAACTATTCGGTAAGCTTGACAGATACTACAGTGTGCGAAGTAAACGATGTAAATTACATAGGAGCATCAAACTGTATAGCTCAATTGCAAACAAACTACTGTGCTGAATTCAAGGTTAAGGAAGATCCTGCACAAAACACAAATCTCACCGCTATAGAGATAGAGGTAAAGGGTCAGGGTGAATGTAAAGGCGAAGGTGATGATGAAAATTATCCATCAAATGCCAGAGAGATGGTAGGTACTGTACAAAGTATAGATACAAATAACAATACATTTACTATTGATTCCTATCCAAATCCAATAAGCGTTACGAATTCAACCGTCTGCGAACACTATCCTCAGCTCGGTGAATATGCCTACGGAATTAGTTGCTTAACAAATCTGCAAACCGGGTGGAGGGTTGAAGTAAAAATAAATACAAATGACGAAGCTATAAGCATAGAAAGAGAAGTAGAAACCTATTCTGATGACAGCTGATAAAAATAAGGGAGCCTCCGCGCCACGGCTCCCCTCCTTCCCTTTGATACTGCCTAATATCTTATAATTTTTGTATAATGCCTTTTGGAGGTTACAGATGAAAAAGTTGATGCTGTCCGCTTTGGCAACTGCAAGTTTTTCTTTTGCGGATGTTGTTCCTGCGGTTGACATTGATGTGTCCCTCGGCTATGTATTTCAGGGCATTTCAGGAAAAGCCTCCTATCAAGGAGGAGAGGTAGATCTTAAAGATCAATTAAAGCTCGGAAGTTCCAATAACATAATGGCAAAGATAAAGTTTGAGCATCCGGTACCCATCCTGCCGAATCTTTACTTTCAATACACACCTGCAACATTCAAAGGTACGACAAATCTTCAAAGCTTAGGATGGGGAGGACAAAACTTCAGCGGTAATATAGAAAGCTCCTTTACTGTTAACAGAACGGATATAGGTATATATTGGAACCTACCCGTTCCCGTAGTTGATATTGAATTAGGTCTTATGGGAAGAATATTTGATTTTAAGGGATCTGTAACAGGTACGGTGGGAACTTTGCGCCAAACGGAAACTGCAAGCTTTAAATACCCAATACCCATGATCTACCTATCCGCTGGCGGATACTTCCCGGGATTACCCGTAGGTCTGTTCGGAGATTTTAAAATAATCACCTTCGGAGGGGCAACTTATTCCGATCTTATGGCGGAGCTTAGGGGTAAGTTTATGTTCCTTTACGGAGCCTTGGGCTACAAGTATGAAAACCTTAACATAAAGATAGAAAGTGAAAATGTTGATTCTAATGTAACAATCTCGGGTCTGTACTTAAAGGCGGGAGTGCTGTTCTGACAATGGTATACAGGATAGCGGTTCTTAAAGGTGACGGTATAGGACCCGAGATTGTGGAAGCAACCCTAAGGGTTCTTAATAAAATATCCGAGATATTTAACATAGACTTTGAATTTAAAGAGGGATTCATCGGAGGGATAGCGATAGATAAGTTCGGTGATCCCCT
>JALWWX010000216.1 GCA_027078675.1 Aquificales bacterium
CACAGGGTTATGGGTATAGTTTCAAGGGGCGGTGCTATAATGGCTCAGTGGATGCTTGAGCATGGCAAACAAAATCCCCTCTATGAACACTTTGATAAGATATGTGAAATATTTAAGAAGTATGATGTTGCCTTTTCCTTAGGAGACGGGCTTAGGCCTGGAGCCATAGCGGATGCTTCCGATGAAGCCCAGTTTGCCGAATTGAGAGTACTCGGCGAACTTACGGAAAGGGCATGGAGGCATGATGTTCAAGTAATGGTGGAAGGACCAGGTCATGTACCCATGGATCAGATTGAGATGAACATGAAGAAACAACAAGAGATATGTAAAGAAGCTCCCTTCTATGTGTTGGGACCATTGGTTATAGATGTTGCGCCCGGCTATGACCATATAGCGAGTGCCATAGGTGCGGCAATGGCGGGATGGTACGGGGCTTCAATGCTTTGTTATGTTACTCCCAAGGAACATCTCGGGTTGCCCAATGTGGAGGATGTAAAGCAGGGTGTAATAGCTTATAAGATAGCGGCACACGCTGCGGATGTTGCCAAAAACTGGCCAGGTGCGAGGGATTGGGATCTTGAGATGTCTAAGGCAAGATATGCCTTTGATTGGAACAGACAGTTTGAATTGGCTATAGATCCAGAAACAGCAAGGGAGTATCATGATGAAACCTTGCCTCAAGAAGGATACAAAACAGCCAAGTTTTGCTCAATGTGTGGTCCTGAGTTCTGCTCCTATAAAATATCCCAGAAGGTTCAGGAGAATTTTGAATCCGTAATGGAAAAGGATAATTGGATTGCACCATGAGAATAAGGATTGCCCACAGTCCGGACTCTGATGATGCCTTTATGTTTTATCCCCTTGCGGAAGGTGTAATTAATACAAGGGGTTATGAAATAGAGCATGTACTGAAAGATATTGAAACATTAAACAGGGAAGCCCTTAAGGGAACCTATGAAGTTACCGCCGTATCCTTTCACGCTTATCCTTATATAAGTGATAAGTATGCGGTACTTACATGCGGTGGAAGTGTGGGAGACGGCTACGGGCCAATTATTGTAACGAGGGATGAGAAGAGCAGTATAAAGGGATTAAGGATAGGTATTCCTGGCAAATACACTACCGCCTTTCTCCTTCTTAATCTATATGAAAGTAATATTACACCCGTTGAAATGCCCTTTGATTCAATCCTGTCCGCGGTTAAGGAAGGTGAGGTTGATGCTGGTCTTATTATTCATGAGGGTCAGATAAGTTATGAGGATTACGGTTTATATAAATTTTTGGATTTAGGTGAGTGGTGGAAAAAAGAAACGGGTCTGCCCGTACCCCTCGGTTGTGTAGCGGTAAGAAGGGATCTCGGCAAAGATGTTATGATGAAGATAGATAAACTTTTAAGAGAAAGTATAGAATATGCCCTTAACAACAGGTATGAGGCATTGAAACATGCCATAAATTATGCGAGAGATATAAGCGATAGTTTTGAAAGAACCGACACCTTCGTCGGTATGTATGTGAACCGTTACACCGTAGATTACGGAGATGACGGTAGAAGGGCTGTAAGACTGCTCCTTAGGAAGGGTTACGAGAGAGGAATTATAAAGGCTGATATTCCCGAAGGGATATTTGTTGATGAGTTGTGAAATATCATGGAACTTGGCGGATATAAGTATATATTAATATTCCATGTTTGATGTATCACTTGCTGTTGCGTTTACTGCAGGAATCGTGAGTTTTTTATCGCCGTGTGTTCTTCCTATAATACCTGGGTATCTATCTTACATATCGGGAGTGGGTATTGAGGATGTTGCAGAAAATAAAAGACTTATAAATTTTAAGGTTTTTATATCCGCCCTCTTTTTCGTCCTCGGATTTATAATCATATTTACCCTTTTGGGTGCTTCCGCCTCCTTCATAGGAGGCTTTCTTAAAAATTATCAGAGGGAGATAGCACAGGTGGGTGGGGGATTGGTAATATTTTTCGGTCTGCACTTTTCGGGACTGTTTTTAAGCAGGCATTTAAATAAGATAATTATCCTCTTCGTTCTTGCAGGATTAATAGCTCACCTCTTAGATGTTATAACAAGAAGAGAACTGATCAGCCTCTATCTTGCCATAGCCATAGCTTACGGTCTTTATCTCTTGAAGGTACATCATCTTCTTTACAGACAAGCGAGACCCGAAGTTAGAACTAAGGTTTCTTTCTTGGGTGCTTTTATACTCGGTATAGTTTTTGCACTCGGATGGAGTCCCTGTATAGGTCCGGTTCTCGGTTCAATACTCCTTTATGCATCCCAGAAGGAAACGGTTATGGAAGGAGCTATATTACTGCTTGCCTATTCTTCTGGTCTTGGCATACCCTTTCTTATTTCTGGTCTTTTATTCTCCGCCTTTATTGAATTTATAAAGAATTTCGGTAAATACTTTAAATATGTTGAAATTACAGGAGGGGTGCTTCTTATAACCTTGGGTGTACTTCTTGCGGTTGATAAACTTAGCTTGTTGTCTGATATAGCTACCTTTTGATATATAATGTAAAGGCATGAAAGTTACAGATATTGAAAGCTATATTGAAGAAAAGGTAGAAAGGGCAAGATCTGTTCTGAGAAGATTATCATCCCTTAAAACTTCCGAAAAGAATAAAGCACTCCTTATAGCTTCCGAGCTTATAGATGCGGAGAGGGAAAAAATAAAGGAGGAAAATGAAAAGGATATAAAATCCGCACAGGAGATGGGGCTTAAACCCTCTGTCATAGACAGGCTTACCCTTAATGATAGAAGGATTGACGGTATGATAAAGGTTCTCAGGGATGTAGCAAATCTTCCAGATCCAGTGGGTGAAATTGTAAGGATGTGGACAGTTCCAAACGGTTTGAAGATAGGTAAGATGAGGGTACCCTTAGGGGTTATCCTCATCATATATGAATCAAGACCAAATGTGACGGTGGAAGCAGCTTCCTTGTGTATAAAGTCTTCCAATGCGGTTATTTTGAGGGGAGGGAAGGAAGCCTATAACACGAATATGATTCTTGTTGATATTTTGAGAAGATCCCTTGAAGAGGCTGGTATACCCGAAGATGCGGTACAGTTCATTGACAGGCAAGACAGGGAGATTGTATGGGAACTTTTAAAACAGGAGGGTAAGATAGATGTGGCAATTCCGAGGGGAGGTGAAGGACTTATAAGGGCGGTTTCCGAGAATGCTAAGATTCCTGTAATAAAACATTACAAGGGTGTATGTAACATATATGTTGACAAGGATGCGGACCTTAATAAGGCTTACAATATAGTTTTTAATGCAAAGGTCCAGAGACCTTCCGTATGTAATGCGGTTGAAAATTTGCTGGTTCATAGGGACATAGCGGAAATTTTCCTGCCAAGAATGGCATTTTATCTCGGAAAGGCTGGCGTGGAGTTAAGATGCGATGAGGAAAGCTTTAATATAATAAAGTCTGATCCCAAGCTTGATTTTGTTCAGATAAAAAGGGCTACAGAAGAAGATTACTATGAAGAATTTCTTGATCTTATACTTGCAGTTAAGGTTGTGTCGGATATAGATGAAGCTATTGATTTTATAGAAAAATACGGATCAAAGCATTCCGATGCTATAGTTACAGAAAACTATACGAAAGCGATGAAATTCCTTAATGAGGTGGATTCGTCCACCGTTTATGTTAATGCTTCTACAAGGTTTACCGACGGTAATGAGATGGGTCTGGGGGCGGAGATGGGTATATCTACGGACAAAATTCATGCAAGGGGTCCTGTTGCCCTTGAAGAATTAACCATAACAAAGTATGTAGTATTCGGTGAAGGTCATATAAGGGATGATTTTGGTGTGCCAGAAATATATTTAAAAGAATATGGAGAGGGTTAGTATAAGGCATCTATTCAAGAAAAAAGCGGAAAACAAAAAAATAACAATGCTTTCAACCTATGATTATCTATCCGCAAAGATATGTGATTCCTGTGGTATAGATTGTATTCTCGTGGGAGATTCTCTTGGTATGGTGTTTCAGGGAAAGGAAAATACCCTATCGGTTACATTGGATGAGATGATATACCATACAAAGGCTGTAAGAAGAGGTGCGAAAAGATCCTTCGTAATAATAGATATGCCCTTTATGAGTTATCAGGTATCGGTGGAAGAAGCGATTAGAAATTGCGGTAGGGCTATAAAGGAGAGTGGGGCGGATGCGGTAAAACTTGAAGGTGGGGAGGAAATCGCCGAAATTATATATAAATTAGTAAGTGTAGGGATACCTGTGGTGGGACACATAGGATTTATGCCTCAGAAAATAGGTATATACGGAGGGTACAAAATAGTGGGTAGGGAGGAAGAGGAAAGTAAGAAACTAAAATCCGATTTTAAAGCTATTGAATCCGCGGGTGCATTTATGATAATCCTTGAAACGGTTCCTTGGCAGATGGCTAAGGATATTACGGAATCTTCAAAAAGTATAACCGTGGGTATAGGTGCAGGTAAATACTGTGACGGTCAAGTACTCGTATTCCACGATCTGGTGGGTCTTGTTGAAGATATTAAACCTAAGTTTGTAAGGAGATATCTTAATGGTGCTGACCTTTTTAGGGATGCGGTAATAAGGTACAAGGAAGATGTAGAGAGGGGGGAATTTCCTTCGGAGAGGGAAAGTTATGGATTATGAGAGAATACTTGCTTTGCTTCAGAGGTCTGGATTTATAACACCCCAGCAGGCACAGAAGGCGCTTAAAGAAAAGAAGGAGGATGAGGATATTTTTCAGACTCTTTTGAGAATAGGTGTACTTGATGAGGATAAGGTGGTAAGCTTTTTTACCGATATAATCCCTCACAGGGTATGGACTCAAGACGGTCAAATAAATGTTCCCGAATCCATACTTAGACGATTACCTGAAGAATTTTTGAGGAAGGCAAAGGTTGCACCAGTCAAATATGAGGATGGAAAGCTTTATGTTATTATGCTTAATCCATTGAATCAGAATCTTCTTAATGAGATAAGATTTTACACAAAGGTTAGTAACGTTATACCCCTCGTTGCTCCTTTATCAAGTATTGAAAAGACACTTGATAGACTATTCCCAGAATTGAGGGATGTTTTAAATGAAATAGAGGAGCCTGCAGAGGTTGAGATAGCGGAAGAGGAAGAAGCGGTTCCTACGGATGTACTTATCAAAGATTCGGAAGAGGCCCCTATCGTTAGGCTTGCTAACGGTTTAATATTTGAAGCTGTAAAACTCGGTGCTTCTGATATTCATATTGAACCCTTTGAAAAAAAAGTGCTTGTAAGATACAGGGTTGATGGTGTTTTAAGAGTGTTCCATGAGCTTCCCGTAAAGATTAAAGACAGCCTCGTGGCGAGATACAAGATAATGTCAAATCTGGATATATCAGAAAAAAGGAAACCTCAGGATGGAAGGATAAGGATACTTATTCAAAAGAAGAAGATAGATTTAAGGGTTTCAACAGTACCTACGGTATACGGCGAGAAGGTTGTTATGAGGATTCAGGAGGCGGAGAAGTATCTAAATGTAAGACTTGAGGATCTGGGTTTTGAGGATGATGACCTTGAGAAGTTCAGAAGGGCTATATGGACACCGTGGGGAATGATACTTATAACGGGTCCCACGGGTTCGGGTAAAACTACAACCCTTTACTCCGCTCTTATGGAGAGGAATAAGCCTGATGTTAACATAATGACAGCGGAGGATCCTGTTGAGGTTGCCATCCCAGGTATAAATCAGGTTCAAATCAACGAGAAAATAGGATTGACCTTTGCCTCAGTTCTAAGAGCCTTTCTGAGGCAGGATCCTGATATAATCCTCGTGGGAGAGATAAGAGACTTTGAAACAGGGGATATAGCCATAAGGGCTTCCCTTACTGGTCACCTTGTATTTTCTACGCTACACACCAATGATGCGCCTACCACGGTGACGAGATTAACAGATATGGGTATAGAGCCTTTCCTTGTAGGGTCATCTCTAATAATGGTTGTGGCACAAAGGCTTATAAGGAAGCTATGTCCTAACTGTAAGGTTGAGGCGAAGATTCCGAGGGATGCACTTGTGAGGATGGGAGTATTAAAGCATGAAAATGAGGATATAACCATATATAAGGAGAATCCTAACGGTTGTTCCGCATGTAACAACACGGGCTACAAAGGTAGAACTGCGGTTCATGAGATATTGGAGGTGGACGATGAGATAAGAAGACTTATTATTAAAGGAGGAACAGCGGATGAGATAAGGGATCTTGCGAAACAAAAGGGTATGAGAACCCTTTATGAATCTGGGATACTTAAAGTAAGAAAAGGTATAACATCCATAGAGGAGATTAACAGGGTGTTAACAAAATAAAGGAGGTAAGGCATGACACCTCAGACACAGACTGCAAAGCAGGAGATTAGACTTATGGATATAGTTATGAAGGCTATATCCTACGATGCAAGCGATATTCACTTAACTCCAGGCACCCCGCCAGTTATAAGGGTTGATGGAAAACTAAGACCCTTGGAAGATTTTCCTGTTTTAACACCCGATATGACACAAAGACTTGCCTACTCCGTGATGCCAGAGAAACACAGGAAAACTCTTGAAGAAACAGGTCAGGCTGATTTTTCCTTTGGTATAAAGGATGTGGGACGATTCAGGGCTAATGTATTCTTTCAGAGGAACACCATAGCTGCCGCCTTTCGTAGATTGCCCTACAAGATTCACACCGTAAAGGAACTCGGTCTCACAGAGAAGGTACTTGAGTTGTGTCACAAGAGTATGGGATTGGTGCTTGTTACAGGTCCTACTGGTTCAGGTAAGACAACAACACTCGCATCCCTGATAAATTATATAAATGAGAATTTCCCTCATCATATCATAACCATAGAGGATCCTATAGAATACACATTTCAACATAAGAAAGGAATAGTAAATCAAAGGGAGATAGGACAAGACGTACATAACTTTTCCGACGCCTTGAGGGCAGCGTTGAGGGAAGACCCCGATGTTATTCTCGTTGGAGAAATGAGGGATAGGGAGACCATAGAGATAGCCTTAAGGGCAGCGGAAACTGGTCATCTTGTTTTCGGAACATTACACACCAATACTGCTATTTCAACCATTACGAGGATAGTGGATATATTTCCCTCTGAACAACAGGAGCAGATAAGAGTTCAACTTTCTTTTGTTCTTCAGGGTGTTATATCTCAAAGGCTCCTGCCAAAGATAGGCGGAGGAAGGGTGCTTGCATACGAATTGATGATTCCCAATTCAGGTATAAGAAATCTTATAAGGGAAAACAAGCTCCAGCAGATTTATTCATTGATGCAAAGCGGTCAGGTTGAATCTGGTATGCAGACAATGAATCAGTCCCTATTTAAACTTTACAAGGCTGGTCTTATATCCCTTGATGATGCTATGAGGGTTTCGCCGGATATAAAGGAATTGGAGAGGATGATAAATGCTTCCGGCTTGAGGAGGTAAAACATGCCAAAGTTTAGATATAAGGCATATACTCAGGAGGGAGTTCTGGTAGAGGAGACAGCAGAAGCTTCCACAATGCAGGAGCTTGTTAATGAGCTTAAGAGCAAGAATTATACGGTTGTTGAAGTTGAGTCTCTTACACAGGAGACCAAGAAGAGGGCAGGAAAGGGTGTAAAGAAGAAAAAGGTTCTTTTTGGTGGAGTCAGTGATAGAGACATGTCTCTCATGTGCAGACAACTTGGTGCGCTGGTAAGGGCGGGAGTGGGTATAGTTGAAGCAATTGAAATAATTGCAGAACAAATGCCTAATCCCATACTGGGTAACGCACTTGAAAGTGTAGCAAAGATGGTTAGTGAAGGATCTTCTATAACAAACGCTATGTCCAAGCACAGAAAGGTTTTTCCTGACTTTGTTATAAATCTTGTTGCTGTTGGAGAAGAAACCGGAAATCTTGATACATCTCTTATGAGAGCTGCTGAGTATTATGAGAAGATGGCTATGATAAAGAGTAAAATAAAAAGTGCATCCTTTTATCCCGTGCTTGTTGTTGTTATAGCTACTGTTATAGTAACAGGTATATTGTACTTCCTGGTTCCTATTTTTGCAGAAATTTACGCATCCTTCGGTGCTACGTTACCTTTACCTACCCAGATGCTTATAAATGCTTCAAATTTCCTCAAAGCTAATATACTTCAAATTTTGGGAGGAACCGCCCTCATTATAGTTGCTTTCAGATATATGATGAGAAAAAGCTACAGTTTTAGAAAAAATGTCCACAGGTTTATCCTTAGAACTCCTAAGTTTGGGGACCTTGCCCTTAAAAGTGCTATGGCCAAATTCGGCAGAACAATGGCAACCTTATTTGTAAGCGGTGTTTCCCTTGATAGGGCGTTGCAGATTGCTTCAGAGGTTGCAGGTAATCTCATTATAAAGGAAGCGGTTGATTTAGTTCAAAAGGAGGTAACTGAGGGGCAACCTATGTGGCAGGCCATGGAAAGACAAGGTATATTCCCGAGGTTGGCTGTGGCTATGGTTAAAGTTGGTGAAGAGACCGGTAATCTTGACGATATGCTTGAGTCCCTTGCAAGATTTTATGAAGATGAGGTTGATAAGACAGTTGAAGGTATTGTTACCTTAATAGAACCTTTGCTTGTTGTTACCATAGGTTGTATAGTTGGTGTCATACTCATAGCACTTTACATGCCTATATTCAAGATAGGTGAAATTATCAAGTAATGTTAAAGTATAAAGACCTTTTGAAGCGAAGATTTGAAAATGAAGGGGGACATATATTCTATAAAAAGCATTTTAAATACAGAATAGCACTCGTATTTCCTAACACATATAAGGTGGGAATGTCAAATCTTGGGTTTCAGCTTGTATATTTCCTTTTAAACTCTCGGGATGATATCTTTTGTGAGAGGGTATTTTTGCCTGACGATAAGGATGCGGAGGTTGTTTCTGTAGAAACCCGAACGCACTTGAGTGAATTTGACCTTATTCTCTTTTCTATACAAACTGAATTTGATTATATGAATGTTCTTGATATACTCAAGAGAGCAGGGTTGGAGTTATTTAAAGAGAGGAGAAGAAAGACAGTTATGGCAGGCGGTATAGCGGTTTCTTACAATCCTGCTGTTCTCTCTCCCTTCATTGACGGTTTTTTCCTCGGTGAAGCGGAGACGGGAGTATTGGACCATCTTACAGAAGCCTTACCTTTACTGTCGGATAAATATGCATTTTTAGAATTTATGGCGAGACATCCACATATATATGTTCCTTCTGTAGATGAAATTGGCACAAAGGAGGTGGGAAGGGTCCATAATCTTGAATCTGAGACGCATACCCATATATTTACCGAGGAGACCGTATTTGGAGATATGTTCTTATTAGAGCTTGTTAGGGGATGTGAGGCAAGATGCAGATTTTGTATAGCGGGTTACTTTGTTAAACCCTTCAGACCTAAACCTACGGATCTTGTGAAAGATGCTTTAGAGTGGGGGATTAGATTCAGAAAAAGGGTGGGCCTAATAGGGGCGGATGTATCAAATTACCCTTGGATGGAAGAGCTTTATAATCTCATAAAGTTTTACAATTTGGAGGTTTCCTTTTCTTCCCTTAGACCTAAATTAGATGATGAGATCTTGTTCAAGATAATAAGGGAATCGGGTCAGAAAACGGTAACTATAGCACCGGAGACTGGTAGTGAGAGACTCAGATTTCTTATTAATAAGGTACACACAGATACGGAATATTTGGAGTTCACCGAAAGACTCGTGAAAGACTGCGGGGTAAGGGCGGTAAAACTATACTTTCTTATAGGCTTGCCATATGAAGAAGAGGAGGATTTGGAGGCTATTGTTTATTTACTTAAGAGAATTTCCTCAATAAAAGGACTTCCTGAAATAACCGCAAGTATAAATCATGTGGTCCCCAAGCCTTTCACTCCTTTTCAAAATTATGACATAGGATCCCTTGAGGATATAAAGGGTAGAGTAAAAGCCTTGGAGAGGATCATAAAAAGAAGCGGTCTAAAAAAAAGAATAAGGTTTCACATTGAAAAACCTGAAAATACCTTTATTGAGTATCTGCTTTCTGTGGGAGATGAGGGTATAGGGCTTTTACTTAAAGATGTGTATGAAAGATACGGTAATGTTAAGAGACTTACAAAAATGGTCAATCATGTTGATAAATTCAAGCCGGTTGTTTCTTCAGGTATAAGGGAAAGGTATATTGAAGCCCATTGGAGTTCTTTTGTTAAGGGTAAAGAACCTTGGGGAGATTGCAGGGACGGGTGTAAGGTATGCGGACTATGTAAGGATCCCTATGTCTCCTCAAACACCCTCAGGACTACCTATCCTGTTTGTAACTAATTCAATTATATTTCTGATTTCTTCCCCATCGGGTATTATTTTGTTTAACATATTCATCGTTTCTTCTCTGAGTCTTTTTACTTCCCTAATTGCAAACTCCGGATCTTTTTTGTAAACACCGTCCTTATCAAGGATGTCATCCGTGAATTGAAAGAGTAAGCCAAAGTTTCTTCCAAGATTTTCAAGATCGTCAATTATATCCCTCCTTCCCGCCACAATTCCCCCACATACAAAACAAGCTTCAAAGAGGGCAGCGGTTTTATACATATTTGTCTCAACGGGATTTTCATATCCGTTTATATCAAAAAATTGCCCTAAAACCATACCTTGGATACCAGCCTTTCTGCTTATAACATTTATAATGTCAATTAAATCCTCTTCTTTTAGGCTTTTGAAAAGATTCCTTTCAGAAAGTATTTGAAAGGCGTAGGTAAGGAGTGCATCACCTGAAAGTATGGCGTTTGCTTCCCCGAACTTCTTATGGCATGTCGGTTTTCCTCTCCTGAAATCGTCGTTGTCCATGGCGGGTAAGTCATCGTGTATAAGGGAATAATTATGAATTATCTCTATTGAACAGCCCACGGTTATTGCATCTTCAATATTACCGCCCAAATAGTAGGTTGTAAGGGTTAATAAAAGGGGTCTTATCCTCTTACCCCTTTGAAGGGGATAGTAGGTGATAGGTTCATAGATATATGAGGGTATTTTGTCAGGAGAGAGTAAAAACTTTATCCTTTCCTCAATTTGTTCTCTTAAATGGCTTATGTCCATAACTCAGATTATATTATTTTCTTACATGAATGTTAAAAGGGCAATAGAAGAGATAGAACACTTCTTCATAGGTAAAAGACATATAGTTGAATTAGCCCTTGCGTGCTTAGTTTCACGGGGACACCTCCTCCTTGAAGATATACCCGGTGTAGGTAAGACAACCCTTGCCCTTGCGGTTGCCAAGGTTTTTGGTCTTGAGTTTAAAAGGATGCAGTTTACGAGCGACCTTATGCCCTCTGATATAACGGGGTCTTTTATCTTTGATCAATCCAGAGGTGAATTTGTTTTTAAAAAGGGACCTATATTTACAAATGTTTTCCTCGCTGATGAGATAAACAGGGCACCACCTAAGACCCAAAGTGCCCTTCTTGAAGCCATGGCGGAGAAGCAGGTTACAGCGGACGGAAACACCTTTCCTTTACCTTCTCCCTTCTTTGTTGTTGCTACCCAGAATCCCGTTGAGCAGTATGGAACTTTTCCTTTACCCGAATCCCAGAAGGACAGATTCTCCATAAGGCTCAGGATAGGGTATCCGGAGAGGGAAACGGAGAAGGAGATATTAAAAGGTGAAGACCCCCTTCAAAGGGTTAAGGCTATGAAACCCGTGCTAAGAAAGGAAGACCTTGAAAATCTCCAAAAAAGGGCGGATAGCTGTTATGTTTCCGATGATGTAATAGATTATGTCCTTGATATAATTCAAAGAACGAGAGAGCATCCTTCCATATTAACTGGAGTTTCAACAAGGGGAGCTATGCAACTTTTAAAGGTTTCCCGTGCGATGGCTTTATTGAGGGGAAGGGATTTTGTGATACCTGATGATGTAAGGGATGTGGCACCCTTTGTTTTAAGTCATAGGATAATACCGAGGGAGGAAGCTGATGGAGAATCTGTTATAAGGGAGATTGTGGAAGAGATAAAAATTCCCCTATAATAAATAACCTGATGTTTACCCTTCTGATAGACCTTGACGGTGTTCTTGTAAAAGATAAGGAACTCAATCCCTTCCCTTATGCTTCCGAGTTTATAGAATTTTTGAGGGATAACAATATACCTTTTAAAATAGTTTCAAACAATTCAACAAGATCACCTTCAAAGTTAAGGGAGGATCTTAATAGTAAAGGCATTCCGATAAGGGAAGGAGAGATAATAACACCGGTGGGGGTACTACCCCAGTATCTTAGGGAAAGGAAAATAAATAAGATCTTTGTTATGGGAACAAATATGCTTGAAGATTATCTGAAAGATGAAGGGTTTGAAGTTGTAAGGGATTATAGGGTGGAGGGTGTCGTTATAGGCCAAGATAAGGGTATGAATTTTGAAAAATTTAAGATTGCGACATCCGCGGTATTCCTTGAAAAGGCAACTATTGTACCCGTTAATCTGAGCAGAATAGTGAAAGATTCTGACGGTCTTTATTTCCCAGGAGCAGGTTCCGTTGCTAAGATGATAGTTGAAGCTACAAATTATAAGGAAGAACTGCCCAACCTCGGAAAGCCTTCAAGGGATTTTGTAAGGATGGCTTTAAAAGGACTGCCCGATGAGGAGGTTTATCTTATAAGCGATGATATATATACAGACCTTATGGGGGCGAGGGATATAGGACTTAAAACGATCTTTATGACAACGGGTAAGTATAAAAAAGATGAACTTGAAAAATCGGGTTTCATCCCTGACTTTGTATTTAACAGCCTTTATGAATTAAAGGCTAAAATATCAGAGTGGTTAAGCTGATTTGGATTTTACTGTTGATCATAGCATCCTTTGTTCATGCTTCCTTGCTTATAAGATCAGATACCCTTGAAAGGGATGGGGACGGTAATATTGTTGCCAGGGGACGGGTTGAGGTCTTTTATGGGAATTATTTTATTATGGCTGATGAGATCATTTACAAAAGGGAAAAAAATATAATAATAGCAAAAGGCAATGTTTTTATAGAGGCAAGAGATGAAAACTTAATAGCCCTTGGTGATGAAGCAAGATTTGATCTTGTCAGTAAGGTAGGCTACATAAAGGAGATAAGCGGTAAATACAGGCGGTTTTACTTCAAGGCGGATGATTTTAAGAAGGTAGGTGAGGAGATTTATGAAACGCGTAAGGGGGAAATTACAACATGCCCCCCCGATAGGAAGGAAGCACTGCTTTGTTTTTCGCGAGCAAAAATAACCGACAGGTATATATTTTCCTTCAACAATGTATTGAAAATAGGAAGAGTGCCGGTTTTTTATCTCCCCATAGGGATACTGCCCGTAGGTGACAGGAGATCAGGATTCCTTGAACCTATGATAGGTACGGATACATACAACAGGGTTATATACAGACAGCCCTTATATTGGGCGATATCTGAAGACAAGGATGCAACTATCACCTTTGATTACAGAAGTGAACAGGCGGACGGTATTGAACTTGAGTACAGGCAGGTACTCTCCCCCTATAGTAAATACAGTTTCAACTTGTTCTATTACAGAGAACCCTCACCCCCTGGCTTGTGGTGGAAGGGAAGGAATATGAGGGAGTACAGAAGGGATAGGTACAGATTTAAGATGGACGGAAATTACGGAGGACTCAGATTCGGTGTTGATACAGTATCTGATGCCTATTTTATGGAGGATGTATACTTTGTCAGAGAAAAAGAAACAGTTCCCTATCTTCTTTCCTACATTGACTATCATAGGGAATTCAAAGATGTTATTTTTACTTTTAATCTGAAGAAATTCAGGGATCTTACCCTTTCCGATACTGAGTCTATTGACAGACTACCAGAGATAGGAGTTTTCCTTAAAAATAGGGAGATAGGTAAAGGAATATTCTTTAACACGGAGATATACTATACAAACTTTTTCCAGGAAAGGGGGGAAAAAATCCATCGCTTTATAATGCGTTCCGAATTCAATAAGGGTTTTAACATATTTGGTATAAGGGATTATATTTCACTTACCCATATAAATAACTACTATCTTCCTTATGGTAGCGCATCTTATTCGGATAATTTAATTACAACCTTTTCCTTTGAAAATAGAATACCTTTCCTATGGAGTTTTGAGGGGGATATGTTAAAAAAGCAAGCACTCTTTGAGGTTGTATACACATATCAGCCTGAGACATTTGAGAATCCTCAGTTTGATGTGTTTGATGAAATAAACAGGAAAAGTGAAATAAAGTTCCGTATGAGTGCTGATACTTATTTGGGAGAGAGGCAGATTCTCGGCTTATTTATGGAAGGAGGATACAACTATTTAGGTTCTTATTTTTTACCTACTGACGGCAAACTCATAGAGAAGAAATTACTACCTTTGAGGGTAGCTTTAAACTTCAGCCCGTTTAAAGGTATAATTTACACTCAAGACTTTTATTATGACCACAATCTTAGGAATATAATAAGGCTTGCTAATAATCTGTCCCTTACATACGGAGGTGCGAGCGTAGGAGTTGGAAGTTACATAAGCAGGAACAGTCAGAACAGAACGATTTCGGATCAAACAAGATTGAGGTTAGGTATTAACTACAAGGGTTATTTTATAAACACGTATTCAAATATAGATAACAGACTTGAAAGGGATCTTTTTAAGAGGATATCTTTGGGTTATAAAAGTCCGTGTTGGTCTTTTAGTATAAAATATCGCAGTACATGGGACGGAAATAAAAAGGATTATATAAATGAGATATATTTATATTTCTCAATCTTTAATATAAGGGAATTCATACTGCCGTTGAGGACAAGATGATGTTCTTAAGTTTTCTGGTTTGATTTTCTATATCATCCGCAAAAAAGATACCTGAACCCACAACTACGACATCTGCTCCAGCCCTTACCACTTCACCTATATTATCCTCCTTTATACCCCCGTCTATTTCTATAAGGAAATATGTACCTGTTATATCTCTGAGATTTACCAGCTCCCTTAATCTATGAATGGATCTTTCTATAAACTTCTGACCTCCAAAGCCAGGATTTACGGACATTAAGAGTACATAATCTACATAGTGGACTATTTCTTTAAGAAGATCAAGGGAAGTTCCCGGATTTATTACAACTCCCGCCTTTGCTCCTTTCTTCTTTATGAGTTCAATTGTCCTGTGTATATGATAATTGTTCTCTATATGGACACTTATCCAATCCGCACCCGCAGATATAAACTCTGGTATATATTTATCCGCATTTTCTATCATTAGGTGGGCATCAACTGGGATCTCTATCCTCTTTTTGATACACTCCAGTACATAAGGTCCCACGGTAATATTGGGTACGAAGTGCCCGTCCATCACATCAAAGTGTATAAGATCTGCTCCTCCCCTTATAACAGCTTCTATTTGGGTTTTTAGATCCCAAAAGTCCGCTGACAAAATTGAAGGGGCAAGCAGTTTCAATAGGCTTCCTCCTCCACTCTAATTAATATTGTTTCACCTTCAACTACAGGCAACTTTTCAATCTCTTCCACCGCCCTTTTTATATCGTATTCGTAGGCTTTATGGGTAAGTATGACAAGGGGTATTATTGGTTCTCCTTCCTTACCCGCTATCCTGCATACCTTTTCCTTTTGTAAAACGGAAGCTATACTTATGTTAAAATCCGCAAGCACCTTTGATATGGCTGCAAGCACACCAGTTTTATCTGGAACATTAAATCTAAGATAGTATCTGCTGTAAAAATTGCTTGTGAAATGTATATCCTCGTCTTCCCAACTCAATATGAAATCTTCACCATTTATCCCCTCTTTTATCCTTCTTGCAATATCAACTATATCTGACACAACCGCTGAAGCTGTGGGTAAGGAGCCAGCACCTTTTCCATAATACATGGTTTTACCTACAAAATCCCCCTCTATCATTACCGCGTTGTAAACGGATGAGACTTTGGCAAGGGCATCTTCAGATGGTATAAAGGTGGGATGAACCCTTATCTCTACGGAGTTGTTCATCTTCTTTGCTATGGCAAGCAACTTTAATGTGTACCCGAGATCTTTACCCAATTCAACATCCAATCTGTCTATGTTTGAAATACCCTCAACAAGTATATCATCAAAGTTAAAAAACCTTCCGTAGGCAATCCATGCCAATATGGCTATCTTGTGTGCTGTATCCCACCCATCTATATCAAGGCTCGGATCCGCCTCCGCATATCCTTTTTCTTGAGCTTCTTTAAGGGCTTCATTAAAAGTTACATTGCCTTCCAGCATGCGTGTCAGTATATAGTTTGTTGTACCGTTCAATATACCGTATATTGCCTTTATCTTATTACCTACGAGACCTTCTCTTAGGGCTTTTATTACTGGTATACCGCCTCCTACTGACGCTTCAAATCCGACACTAACACCCTTTTCCCTTGCCATTTTGAATATCTCATCTCCCCTCTTTGCAAGGAGATGCTTATTAGCGGTAACTACACATTTGCCCGCTTCAATACTTTCCTTCATTAGTTTGAATGCAAAGTCAATACCTCCCACCAGTTCAACTACTATTTGGGAGCTTTCAATAACTTCCTTATAATCTGTTGTTTTAAGGTGTTCTGGAACCTCAAACTCTCTCTTTCTGCTCCAATCCTTGTCTGCGACCTTTACCAGCTCTATATCAATGCCTGTCTTTTTCTTTATTAGTAATCTGTTATCAAGGAGAAGCTTAACGGTCCCCGTCCCTACCGTTCCGCATCCTACTATACCTACCTTTACTTTCACAGGTGAATATTATCTTACAGTAAATATGTATTTTCAACAGAATTCTTATTGAATATCCTCTTCGGTCAATGTGACCCTGGGTATGGCTTCTTTAAGTTTTTTAAAGGTTTCGTAAAAATCATCTTCAATAGTCCTTACCCTTTTACCGTATACCATCTGGAATGCCTTGGACACTATAGCTTCTTTATGCAGGGCGTTGGTTAATCCAAGCTCTTCATATTTGCTGTTCAATATGTCTTTAACCTCTTCAAGAAGATTGGCTCTCCTTTCCCTTTCAGCTTCCGCGTCTTTCAAAGATAGTGATGTAAAGTTGTCAACTTTCTTTAATACCTTTTCAAAGGCATACCCAGGAAATCTTTTATCGCCGAATCTGTCGGTGATAAAGCCGACCGTGATGTAGTAAGGTTCCTCAACCATGGTTTCAAGTTCGTACTCTTCCATATCTGGGTTCTTTTTGAGGTGTTCTATAAATATCTCATAGGCTTGGTGTGCCTTATCTTTAAGGTTGGGTGCCTTTTCAATGTTAAGGCTCAATATATAGTTCTTTAATTCCTTAGGTAGCACTATAGCCAGCACCTTGTCAAGACCTACCGCCTTTGCAGCCTCAACCCTGTGTTGTCCGTTTATAACTTCGTAAGTGTTTTCATCACTTTCTATGAGCAGAACAGGGTCAACAAAACCTATCTTTTCTATTGAAAACATAAGCCGTTTTACAAGTTGTTCTGACAGATCCCTTTGAATGCTCGGTATGACTATCTTGTTTGTAGGTACAATACCGAACTGTAACTCGTATCCCTTTAAAGGCTCCTTTATTGTATATAACTCCTTTACCTCCTCCATCTCTATTAATTTATTTTACTTCTATTTGGTAATTTTCAATCAATTATGCTAACATTTAAAATCAAAAGTAAAGAAGGAGGTAGCCTATGATAGTTTCCAACATTCCTGCGGGTAAGAATCCTCCCGAAGATATATATGTGGTTGTGGAGATACCTCAGGGTAGCAGTATCAAGTATGAGGTTGATAAAGAAAGTGGAGCTGTTTTCGTGGACAGATTCCTTTTTACAGCGATGTACTATCCTTTCAACTACGGGTTTATACCCCAAACCCTTGCGGACGATGGAGATCCTGTTGATGTATTGGTGATTTCATCCCAACCGGTTGTCCCTGGCAGTGTCATAAGGTGCAGACCAATAGGATTGTTGGAGATGAAGGATGAGGAAGGTATAGATACAAAACTTATTGCGGTTCCACATTCAAAGATTGATCCGTCCTATGAAAATATAAAAACTGTTGAAGATCTTCCTCAGTTATGGAAGGATCGTATAAAACATTTCTTTGAGCATTATAAGGAACTTGAGCCTGGTAAATGGGTTAAAGTTGAAAATTGGAAGGGTATACAGGATGCGATTGATGAGATAAAGAAGGGTATGGAAAATTATAAGAAGAATAATGGGTGACATTATAAATCTTGGTAGGGAAATATTTGATAAAGAAGTGGAAGGTCTTAAAAGGTTAAGAGATTCTCTTGATGAGAATTTTGAGAAAGCAGTAAAACTTATAAAGGAATGTGAGGGCAAGGTAATAGTTACAGGCATAGGAAAATCGGGTCATATAGGCCGTAAGATAGCTTCTACATTTTCAAGTACGGGAACGCCTGCCCACTTTTTACATCCCTCCGAAGCATTGCACGGTGACCTTGGTACTATATCCAAGAAGGATATAGTTCTTGCTATATCTAACAGCGGTGAATCTGCAGAGGTTATTGCACTTATACCATATATAAAGATGTTAGGTGTTCCCCTTATATCTATAACTAACAATCCCAATTCAACCCTTGCCAAACACAGTGATGTTCATTTGTACCTGAATATAGAAAAGGAGGCGTGTCCCCTTGAGCTTGCGCCGACTACATCCTCTACTGCAACCCTTGTTCTTGGTGATGCGATAGCAATGGTATTGTTGTTGCTTAAAGGTTTTTCGCGTGAGGATTTTGCTATCAGACATCCCGCGGGATCCCTGGGAAGAAAACTGAGGCAGGTAAAGGAGCTTTATCATACGGGCAGGGAGCTTCCTGTTGTCAGGGAAGACACCCCTATGAAGGATACAATCTTGGAGATGACTTCCAAAGGATTCGGGGCTACAGCTGTTGTTAATGATGAAGGAAAACTTGTCGGCATTATAACGGATGGGGACTTGAGAAGATTTTTTAATAGGGGCGGATCTATTGAGGGACATGTAGCAAAGGATGCCATGACTCCCAATCCTAAGGTTGCTTTTCCAGATGAGCTTGCAAGCGAGGCATTAAAAAGGATGGAGGATTATAAAATAACCGTTCTTATCGTGGTTGATGAAAATAAAAAGCCCATAGGAATTATCCACATGCACGATATTTTAAGGGCGGAAATTCTTTAGCTGTTGTGTTATAATCTTTTAGGCATTAAAGGAGAAAGGGATGGAAGGCACATCAGTAAAGCATGTTGTGTTGGGTATTGTAGCTATGGCTATTCCCTTAACCCTTATAATAATTGCAGGGAAACCATCCACCCGTCCAACAAAGTTCCAAGCCTTATGGGAGGGTTACCTTAGATTTGTAAGAAGTATGCTTATTGACAACATTGGGCAAGAGGGTTTAAAGTATACTCCTCTTATATCCGCAATAGGTTTATTTGTTTTCTTTTCAAACCTCTTAGGAATGGTTCCAGGTTTGGAAGCTCCTACGGGTAATATGAATACTACCCTTGCCATGGCAATAATAGTATTTCTTTACTATAACTTTGAGGGTTTCCGTAAAAATGGATTAGGATACCTTAAACACTTTATGGGTCCAGTTCCTGCCATAGCTCCCTTTTTCTTCGTAATAGAGGTCGTCTCTCACTTTGCAAGACCTATCACACTTGCCTTGCGTCTCTTTGCGAATATGAAAGGCGGTGCTATACTCCTTGTATCTTTGGTAGGTGTTGTTATTCAGAATCCTTTTACCATGGCATTATCTCCTTTGTTTCTACTGTTCGTTATAGCAATAAAATTTTTGGCTGTTGTAATACAAACTTATATTTTCATGATACTTTCCGTTGTCTATCTTGCAGGGGCGGTCGCTCACGAGGAACACTGATATGAGAAAGGAAGAAGCACTGTTAATACTTGAAGACAACAGGCACCAGTATGAGTCAGCATTTAAATATGTAGCCAAATTGGGAATGCCTGTTATTCTCCTTGTAATCCTTGAAGATATATATACACTTGAAAAAACTTCCACATCCCTTGGTGTACCCTTTTCTAAGGATCTGTTACCGAAGGCTAAGGAAAGGGTAAATAATAAAATTGACACTGTACTTGAAAAAATAAAAGTTGATATTGTAGAAAGAAATATTGTAGCTGGACCTATGGAGGAAACTGCCATTAAATATATCAGTGATAAAGAGCCAGAAACAGTTATAATATGTTTTTCTGATTTTCATAAGTCTGTTAAGTTAGCTGATAAAATTGATAGAGACCTGATGATAATAAAGTTGAGAGGAGGTTAAAAATGGGAAAGATATTGTTTGCCATCCTTCTTACTTTGACCGGTATTGCATCAGCGGAAGAAGCTGCATCAGCATCTTCTTCTGATAAGGCTCTTTTCTACGGTCTTATGGCTATAGCAAGCGGACTTGCAATAGGTCTTGCAGCCCTTGGGACGGGTATAGGTATGGGACAGGCGGTAAGAGGTACACAGGAAGGTATAGCAAGGAATCCTAATGTGGGAGGAAGACTGCAAACCGTAATGTTCATTGGTTTGGCATTCATAGAAACCCTGGCTCTGTATGCATTGATCATTGCTATAGTGTTTGTTTTTACAAATGTGTTTTCCGGAAGGGCAGGATTCTGAGGGGAGTTTTTCCCCTTCCCCTTTATAATTAATTTACGGGAGGCACTGAAATGTCCAATGCGTTGAAACCTCATATATCAAAGAGGAAGAAAAGGAGAAAAAGTGGTTTTCTTGCGAGAATGTCAACTAAGAGCGGTAGAAAAATAATAAGAAACAGAAGAAGAAAGGGGAGAAAGAGGCTTGCACCCTCATGAAGAACCTTTTGATTAATCTTATAAAATTATGGAGATTTCTTATCTCTCCCCTCTACCCCCCTTCCTGTAGATATCATCCTACTTGTTCTGAATATGCTATCTTATCCTTAGAAAAATACGGGATCATAAAAGGAAGTGTTAAAGCCTTATACAGAATTTTAAGGTGTAATCCTTTTAGTAAGGGAGGTATTGATTATCCCTGATGGAAGGAAGGGAAATTGATACTAAAAGACTTTTGCTGTTTTTTGTTTTTATGATCCTTTTTATTATATCTTATCAGTTTATAGCCTATTTCTTTATTCCTAAGGAGGATGTAGTAAATCAAGAGAAGGTACAAGAAAAGAAAGAAATAAAAATAGATAGGATCATTCTTCCTGAAAAACCAAAATTAAATGAAAAGTCATTGTTTAAGTATGAGTCGGAGGACTTTTATATAGAATTTACAAAACAGGGAGGAAGGATATATAAATTTATAGACAAAAAGTACAACATGGATCTTATAACTGAAAGGGAGAGGGAGTTAAACCTTTTACCCCTTGAGATTATAACTGGAAATAAGGAAATTGATAGGATTATTAATACTGCGCAATACGAAATATCTGCTGAAGGTAACAAAATAGTTATGAAAGCCTCGGAGGGGGATATAAGTATTAGAAAAGTTGTTGAAGTTAATGGGAAGTTAATGAATATTGAAATTGATGTGGATGGTATAAATAATAAGATTTTTCTTAATGCGGGAACTTATCCCGAAGAGCCTTCCTTTTATACCCATGCGGGTCCTGTTTTAAAGATAGGTTCAGATGTTTTAAGAATTGATGTGGATGATATAGTTGATGAAGAATTATTTACAGGGAATATATTGTTTGCAGGAGAAGAAAGCAGATATTTCTTTAAAGGATTTGAGGGAAAGATAGACAGTGTTATTGTCAAAAAAATAACAAAAGGTGAAGATAGATTTACGTTCACATTTGTATCCTATAATGAACCTATAAAATTCTATGCGGGTGCAAAGGAATATGCCCGTTTTAGAGGTACGGAATTAACAGAAGCTATTGATTTCGGCACCCTCAAGATAATAGTTAAACCCATATTTTACATGCTTTACTGGGTTTATGAAAAAACCGGTAGTTGGACACTTTCAATAATAGTACTTACATTGATTGTTAGGATACTCATGTTTCCCTTAGGATACAAAAGCACCATTGCTATGATGAAGATGTCCAAGCTTGCGCCTAAGATTGAGGAGATAAGGAACAAATATAAAAAGGACCCTGTAAAAATGCAGGAAGAAATGCTTAAACTTTACAAGGAAGCCGGGTTTAATCCCGCTTCGGGATGTTTACCTATACTGCTACAGATTCCTATATTTTTCTCATTATATAAGGTGCTTATAATTACGGTAGATCTTAAATTGGAGAGGTTTTTATGGGTTTCAAGTCTCGCGGATAAAGATCCCTTCTATATACTGCCCATACTTATGGGTGGTTCAATGATACTTCAACAAAAGCTCCACCCCAGTCCTGACAGTAGACAAAATTTAATTATGTACCTTTCAGCTATTGCTTTTACTTTCCTTTTTGCGTCCTTTCCATCGGGCTTGGTCTTCTACTGGACACTTAACAATATCTTAAATATATTACAAAGCTATATTATTAAAAGGGTAATGCTTAAATCCGATGGAAAGTAGGGATGAATATAAAAAATTTTCTCATACTTTCTCTATCAGTATCTGTACTTATTTTACTAATATTAATATACGGGGTTAGTTTCTTCATTTTTGATTCAATTATTGAAGACAGGGCTGTAAAACTCTCCAGAGCTTTGGCAAAGGAAACGTTCAACAATATGTATCAAATAATGAAGAGAGGGTGGACGAGGGAAGAAGTCCTTGAGTTTTTAAAATCTCTAAGTAGCTCCTATAAGGATACACCCTACGAGCTGGGTATATACAGGGGAGAAATAGTAAAGGAGCTTTTTGGTGAGGTTCCTGAACCAGAGAAATCAAAGGAGGTTATAGAAACATTTAAAACGAAGAAGCCCCTGTATGTGAGGAAGGGTGATACTTTTATCTATACCTATCCCATTATAGGAAAAAGGGAATGTTTAAAGTGCCATGTTAATGCAAAGGTTGGTGATATCTTTTGCGTTCTTGAAGTTAAACATGATATGGGTCCCGCACTTAAAAGTTTGAGACAGAGATTACTTATGTTTTTTATGTTTCTATCTCCCATCCCCATAGTTGGGGCCTTCGTTATAGGTTCTGTTGTTAGCAAAAGAATACATTCATCTGTAGAAATGTTAAGAAACAATGTAAAGAACATTAACAAAATAAGCGACCTGAGGCACATAGAAATAAAGAAGGGCAATATTCCCTTTAAAGAGATTGAGGATATATTCCAGGAAGTGAACACCCTTGTTACTAAGCTGAAAAGTGTAGCAATAGACAGGGACATTCTTGAATTTGAAATAAAACTGTTGGAAAGGTTTGTTATCACTTCTGAAATAATAAAGGAATGGAGAACATATGTGAAGGATCTTCTTTTCAAGATGAATGCTGTTGTGGAAACACATGCTGTTTTTTGTGCTTTTCTTGAAGACGAAAGTATAAATATAGATATATTCTGGAGAGCTAAACCTTCTGTTAGGGCGCAATATATAACGGAAAATTTCATAAAGGAAAAACTTTCAAGTATATCCATATTTGCAACGGGTAAGATTGACAGTGCAGGCATATCACATAACATAGGTGATGCGGAAGGTAGTTCCCTTGATTTTGCTGGTTTACATGATGTTGAAATATATACAAGAGTTGCTATCTTAGAAAAACCCAAGATTGCGGGCCTTTTTGGAATAATAGTCAAAAAGGGAGAAGCGTATAAAGATATAAAGGATCTTCTTATGAATGCAATGCTTGCTTCCCTTATAAATGTTATAGGATCGTCAAAAGCCTTGTATAAGTATATTGAAGAAATTGAATATTATGCGACAAGGGATCCCCTTACTGGTTTATACAACAGAAGGCTGTTCGGTGAGTTTCTTGAACATGAAATTGAAAGGGCAAAGAGAATAAATACGAATGTAGGTTTGATTTTTATAGATATTGATAACTTTAAGCTCATTAATGATACTTACGGTCATATATATGGGGATATGTATTTAAAAGAGGTTGCCCTTGCTTTGAAGAAAAGTATAAGGGAGGAGGATATAGCTGCGAGATACGGTGGTGATGAATTTGCAATAATACTTCCCAATTCCGATCTTGACACAACCTTCTTTATAGCAAGAAGGATTAAAAAGTCAATAGAGGATATATATGTTGTATCTTCTAAAGGTGTGTACATAAGATCCACCGTTTCCATAGGCATAGCAGTATTTCCGGAACACGGTCAGACGACCATGGAGCTGTTGGCAAGTGCGGATAACATGCTGTTACAAGCTAAGGATCAGGGTAAGAACAGGATATACGGACCTATGGATGAGAGCATAGCTAAAGCGATGGAAAGATATAAGGAGGTAAGCCATCTTATACTTAAAGCTACGGAAAACAAGGATCTTATAACGCCTCATTTCCAACCAATAATGAATCTCTCCCAAGAGAAGGTGGAGGCTTACGAAGTGCTAATGAGATTTGGGGATGAGCATATACCTGCAAGCAAGTTTATTGATATTGCGGAAAGGATGGGAACTATTTATAAGCTTGATACTATTCTGTATGAAAAAACCTTTGAGAAAATCTCATATATAAAGGAAAAACATCCGGAGCTTAAATACTTCTTTCTTAATATGTCATCAAGGGCGCTTATACTTGAGGATTTTGTCCTTGATATGGAAAAACTTGCTGTCAAATACGATATAGATCCCGCAATGATAGTATTTGAAATAACAGAGAGACAGGCTGTAAAGACAGAGGACTTACTTATAAAATTTATAACGCGCCTTATAAATGCGGGATTCAGATTTGCCATAGATGATTTCGGGTCAGGCTACTCATCATACTACTACTTGAGAAAGATACCCATCCACTTTTTAAAGGTTGAAGGTGAATTTGTTAAAGGTATGGTAAGAAGCAGGATGGACAGGGCGTTTGTTCACGGTATAGTTTTGCTGGCGAAGGAAGCGGGTATAAAAACCGTTGCTGAGCATGTTGAAACAAGGCAAATATTTGAAGCGGTGAAAGCTGCAAACTTTGATTATGCTCAGGGTTTTTATATAGGGAAACCTACACCTTATATATAATATTAACTATGATAATTCTGCTTATTTTCACAATACTTTTTGTTTCTCTAACCTTTGGTGACATAAAACTTATAACCCCGTCTCAATTGAAGGATTTAATTAGGGATGAAAATACAGTAGTTATTGACTTAAGAAGAAGTATAAAGGACTACTGGAAGGGACACATACCCAAGGCTCAGTGGGTTAATGTTGAAGCTTTCCGTTTTCCTAAGAATGGAATTCCTGCTTTCTTTATTGATCCTGATTTGTTTGTGGAAAAATTGAGGAATCTCGGTATAGACAGAAACACAAAGGTTGTCCTCTACGACGATAAGGGTTCATTTATAGCCTTTTATGTAGCTTGGGGACTTGATCTTATAGGTCATCCAGAGATCTATGTGCTTGAGGGTGGGTATAACAGGTATGTGGCAGAGGGTTTTCCGGTAACAAAAGAATACCCTTCGGTTACTCCTAAGAAGAATTACGGTGATTATAGGGTAAGGGAAGATATAAGGGCTGATATTGAAGAGATTAAAGAAGCCTTAAAAAGCAAAGAGTATATATTTCTTGATGCGAGACCTCCGGAGCTTTATGAAGGAAAAAAGGGGTTTTGGAAGAGATTAGGGCATATAAAGGGTGCGGTTAACAGATTCTGGCGTCAGGATTTTGAAGAGGTGGAGGGTAAAAATGGTCTTAAGTACTACTTATTGAGACCTAAGGATGAAATAGCTTTATTTTATGAAGGTTTGAATATAGGCAAAGGAAAGAAGGTGATACTTTACTGCGGGCAGGGGCTAATGTCCGCTGCTACCTACTATGTACTGAAATACTATCTGAAAGTAAAAGATGAAGTAAAGCTGTATGACGGTTCTTGGAACGAGTATTCTCAAACAGACTTACCTGCCGAGCCTTGATTTTGCATATTCCATGAGTCCTCCTGCCCTAAGTATATCCATAAGCTCTTTCGGAAACTTAGTAGCTTTATAAACCTCTCCCGTCCTCAATATTTTTATTGTACCGCCTTCAAGATCAACCTCAACCTCATCTCCATGATTTATTTTATCCACCGCTTCCGGAGATTCCACTATGGGAAGTCCCATATTTATAGCATTCCTGAAAAATATCCTTGCAAAGGACTTGGCTATTACCACGGGTACTCCCGCATACTTTATGGCTATGGGAGCGTGTTCCCTTGAGGATCCTGATCCGAAATTCCTCCCAGCCACTATTATATCTCCCTTTTTATGCTCCTTGGCAAAGTTAGGGTGTTCAGAATCTTCCATTACGTGTTGGGCAAGTTCATAGGGATCCGATGTGTTGAGATAGCGGGCTGGTATTATTTGATCAGTATCAACATTATCACCAAACTTCCAAACCTTCCCTCTTATAATATTTCCGCTCATAGTCTTTTTAATATATCATAAATTTGCTATAATTTTTAGCATTATGAAAATATACAGGTTGAAAGAGCAAGATAATTTGAGGTCTATAACTATCTTTCATGCTATGGCAAGGCTCGGCTACGAGGGTTTGGTTGTTGTCTATCCTAAGGAGACATACATAAGTGTGGGCTACTTTGACAAAACCCAAAGCATCATTGATGTAGCCAAGTGTCGGGAGCTGGGTATACCTATAATAAGAAGGGAAGTAGGAGGAGGTCCTGTTTTACTTGATGGTAATCAGGTTTTTTATCACCTTATAATGAAAAGGGGTGGATATAAGCTTCCCTTTAAAATAGAAGAAGCTTATGAGAAGTACTCACAGCCTGTAATAAACACCTATAAAAGGCTCGGCATTGATGTATATTACAGACCTATTAATGATATAGCGGTTAAGGGGTCCCATAAAAAGATAAGCGGTCAGGGTGCAGCTGACATAGGGGATTCTTTTGTTTTCGTAGGAAGTATATTGCTTAAGTTTGACACTAAGCTTATGTCTCAACTCTTCAGGGTACCGGAGGAGAAGTTTAGGGATAAACTCTATAAAACCTTAGAGGAAAACATATCTTGGGTGGAGAAGGAAACAGGGAAGATGCCATCAAGGGATGAGGTGGAAGATATACTGATTGAAGAGTTTTCAAAGATTATAGATTTTAAAGGTGAAGGTACGATAGGAGATGAGGTTATAGAACTTGCTGATAAGCTTAAGGAAGAGTTTACTTCGGATAAGGTTCTGTTTGAGGATACTGGAAGGGAACATAGGGCAATAAAGATAAGAGAAGGGTTGTATGTTAGGAACGGTGTTCACAAGGCTAAGGGAGGTCTTGTAAAAAGTGAGGTGTATGTGTGGGAGAATGTAATAGAGAATGTACGGATATACGGAGATTTTACCCTATATCCCAAGGAGGCGATACTTGAACTTGAGGAACATCTTATAGGTATACCCTTTGAGAAATCTGCTATTGAAAAAAGGGTAAACGATTTCTTTGCAAAGGACGGACTTGATTTCCCCGGAGTTACCACGGAGGATATAGTAAAGAGTGTTTACGGAGAGTGATTAAGTACCCATTTCCCATGATTCAAGGTATTCTTTCTGCTCTTCTGTAAGAGCATCTATCTTTACTCCCATAGCTGAGAGTTTGAGTCTTGCCACTTCACTGTCTATCTCGTAAGGAACCTTGTAAACCTTATTGTCAAGCTTTTCCGTATTTTTGAGAATAAACTCTGCACATAGGGCTTGATTTGCAAAGGACATGTCCATAACGGAAGCGGGATGACCTTCAGCGGAAGCAAGATTTATTAGCCTTCCTTCCCCGAGGAGATATATCTTTCTTCCGTCTTTTAAAGTGTACTCGTCAACAAACTCTCTTATTTTTCTTTTTTCAACGCTCATCTCTTCCAGTGCGGGTATATCTATTTCTACATTAAAGTGTCCTGAATTTGCTACTATGGCTCCGTCCTTCATAACTTCAAAATGTTCCCTTCTTATTACTGAAGTATTTCCCGTAACTGTAACAAAAAAGTCACCTATCCTGGATGCTTCAATCATGGGCATGACCATAAACCCATCCATCTTAGCCTCTAAGGCTTTAATGGGTTCTACTTCTGTAACTATAACATTTGCTCCCATACCCCTTGCCCTCATGGCAACACCCTTACCGCACCAGCCGTAACCCGCAACAACAAAATTAGATCCTGCAATTAATCTGTTCGTTGCCCTCAGTATTCCGTCAATGGTTGATTGACCTGTTCCGTAACGATTGTCAAACATGTGCTTTGTATAAGCGTCATTAACAGCAATTATGGGAAATTTTAGTACACCTTCCTTTGCCATTGCCCTGAGCCTTATAACCCCCGTCGTGGTCTCTTCCATTCCTCCTTTAACCTTATTGCAAAGCTCTGGGTAATCCTTGTGCAGTGTAGATATAAGATCCGCCCCGTCATCTATAACTATGTCCGGTTCCTTTTCTATAACCGCCTTAAGATGTGAGTAATATTCCTCCTTGCTTTCTCCCTTTATTGCAAAAACTGGTATTTCATAGTATTTAACAAGGGCGGATGCAACATCATCTTGGGTTGATAAGGGATTTGATGCGGTTAGAAAGACCTCCGCACCGCCTTCTTTTAGTGTTATAACAAGATTGGCTGTTTCAGTGGTTACATGAAGGCATGCGGATATTTTTATCCCCTTAAGGGGTTTCTCCTTCTTGAATCTTTCCCTTATTGTTCTTATAACGGGCATATCCCTGTACGCCCATTCTATTCTCAGGTTGCCCTTTTCTGCTAAGGATAAATCTTTTACATCAAACTCCACTTCTTTCCTCCTCTTAGGGATTAATGGCGGAGCCGACGGGATTTGAACCCGCGACCTCCGGCTTGACAGGCCGGCGTTCTGGACCAGGCTGAACTACGGCTCCTCAAAGGTATATAATAATATACCATATTAGATTTTAAAAAGGAGCTTTTACTTCAGTGTAACCCTTAGGTATATTAAACAAATTTTTATTTATATTCATCTTTTTAACAGATCTAATGGAAACTTCTCCTCCCTGCATTTCCCATTTTATAGGTACACCATACATTTTTATATTTTTATCTACGAATTTCTTCAAATCCTTTAATATATCAGGATTGTTCTTACCGAAATCTGTCATTTTCGCAGCTTTAATAAGCAAATTTATTTTCATTTTCTCTGCTCCTATTAAGTCTTTGTTGTCCTTTGTGAACCATGCTACAACTTCTATATCTCTTGTGCCTTTTTGCATCCCTCCTGCTTTTATTATTATTTTTCTGACCCTGTATTTGCCTATCCTTTTATACTCGTTTGTTGGTTTTAGGACATCTTTTTTAACATAGCACTTATTTGTATTGGGATCGCACTCAATAAATGAAGACATAAAGCTTAATATCATAAATTCTGGTATGTGTGAAAAATCTGTGTAGGTTTTCTTTTGATGATCAATAGAAAATATGTTTACTTTGTTATCTGATATTTTCTGTATTAATGAAGTTTCTTTCTTTATTACAGGTGGTATTGAATTTCTAACATTATCAGGAAGTTGATCCATGTCCATTTTTATATCCGTTTTTGTATCTATCCTCATAGCATTTTTTATTATGTAAACGGTAGATACGCTTTCTATTTCAACATGGGCTTCTTTTCCTTTAGATTCCTGAATAACCATATATCCGTTAATTGAAAATGATAAAGAGGAGGTTAACAGAAGCGCTATTATTAGGTTTTTCATGTCTCACCTTTGCTTAAGCCGGGCTATTTATACCCCGCCTTTAAGGAGCATCCATAACCCGGCAGGCGGCATTTGGATGCTCTTCATATATTATAACCCTTGTATAAGATAAAATTTTAATTATTATGCTTACGGAAAGAAAATCCCTTGAATCAAGGGAGCTTACATTAATAAACGAGATAGCTAAGGTTTTGAGTAAAGGAGCCTCTGTTGATAATGCTGTTGATGAAGCCCTTAAGATAATGTACTCCTTCTGGGATGTAAGATACAGTTTTGTGGCTTTATACAATAGGGATTTGAAGGTTTTAAATATAACCCATGCATTTGGACTATCAAAGGAGGAAATAGAAAGAGGGATATTTAAAAAGGGTGAAGGTATTACAGGAAAGGTATTTAAAACGGGAATACCTGTAGTTATATGGGATATTGAAACTAACAAGGCATTTGCGAATAAAACGAGGATAAAGGAAAAGCTTAAAGAAAATGAATCTTTTATAGCGGTGCCTATAAGGGTAGGCGGTGAGATAATAGGCGTGCTTGCTATATTTAAATCCTTTGAAGGTAAGGAAAGTGTTGAAAGGAGCCTTGAAGTTTTAATCATAATAGGGACCATACTTGGTATGTTTCTAAGGCTCAATCAGAAAATGACGGAGGAGAGAAAGGAATGGGAGGAAGAAAAGAGGATACTTACAAGGGAGCTTACTGGAAAGTATAACATAGACAATATTGTGGGTAGCAGTCCAGTAATCAGGAACTTGATAGATATAATTGAAAAGGTAGCAAGGACGGACAGTACGGTTCTGCTACTCGGGGAGAGCGGTACGGGGAAAAGTCTTTTTGCAAAAACTATACATGCCCTGAGTGAAAGAAAGGATAAACCTTTTATAACAATAAACTGTGCTGCTATTCCTGAGCATTTGCTTGAATCAGAGCTGTTCGGTTATGAAAAAGGTGCTTTTACCGGTGCTTACGCGTCAAGAAAAGGTAAATTTGAACTTGCAAACGGTGGTACTGTATTCCTGGATGAAATAGGTGATATGCCCTTATCTTTACAACCTAAAATACTGAGGGTTATTCAGGATAAAGAGATAGAGAGGATAGGGGGGGACAAGACCATAAAGGTAGATGTGCGTATTATAGCTGCTACCAACAGGGATCTAAAAAAACTGGTTGAGGAGGGTAAATTCAGGGAGGATCTTTATTACAGATTGAATGTAATACCCATTTATATACCTTCTCTCAGAGAAAGGAGGGAAGATATACCTTTACTTGTTGAATACTTTCTTGATCTCTACAACAAGAAACACGGTAAGAAAGTTAAGATAACACCAGATGCATTAAAGGTAATGATGGATTATGAATGGAGCGGTAATGTCAGAGAACTGGAGAATCTTATAGAGAGGCTTGTGGTTATGAAAGATGATGTTATAAGGGACATTGACTTACCTCCCTACATACTTACAACGAGAATAAACAGGGAAAAGACGGTGGGCAATATGCCCCAGTACATAGAAAGGACAGAAAGGGAAAAAATTATAGAAGCTTTAGAGAGGACTGGATATGTGAAATCAAGGGCTGCCAAGCTTTTGGGATACACTTTAAGACAGCTTGATTACAGGATAAAGAAATACGGTATAGAGATAAAGAAGTTTTAGGGTTGAAAATTCCCTTAAGAATATTAAAATATAATTATATGCTTATATTACTGAGGAGGAATAAGCCATGATAATAGGTGCGGATGTTCAAAGACAGCTTGAGGATGTGTTTTCAAAAGAACTTGACAAGGATGTAAAAATAATACTATTCAGTCAAGCGATAGGTTGTGATACATGTGAAACTGCGGAACTTCTTTTTAAAGAGATTTCCGAATTGTCAGAAGGCAAAATAAAACTTGAGGTATATTCACCGGTTCTTGATAAAGAGATTGCACAGAAGTACGGTATAGAAAGGGTTCCCTCAATAGTTATAGAAGGGGATAAGGATTACGGTATAAGGTACATAGGATTGCCTTCTGGTCTTGAATTTTCAACCATTGTACACGGTATTATTAATGTTTCAAAGAGAAAGCCGAATCTTTCTGAGAAAACGATTGAAGAATTAAAGAATATTGACAAAAAGATAAACATAAAAGTTTTTGTTACAACAACATGCGGATACTGTCCTCAGGCTGCAATAACTGCGATGAACTTTGCCCTCGCAAGTGACTTTATAGATGCTTATATTATTGATGCTTCCGAGAACTATGATCTTGCGGAACGTTTTCAGGTGGTAGGAGTACCCAAAATAGTTATAAATGATGGTCTTGTTGAATTTGTAGGGGCTCAGCCGGAGAATAACTTTCTCGGGTATGTACTCTCCGCTTACAAACTTTTGGAACAGGGGGTCAATTCATGATATTATTTTTTAACAAGGAGGGGGTAAAGGCTGAGATATGTCCTTATATCTCTTTTGGTTTGTTCCCTTACCATCCATTCAAGAGAGCTGACCGCTTGCTACAAAGCCTATTTTTTTATATTCCCCGTTGCGAGATCGTGTATAACCTATAAAGTAAAGGGTGGTCTACTTGAAATTAAAAGCTTTGTAAAAACCGTAGGTGTTGGTAGGCTTGCACATAAGGTAAATAATAGGGGAGGGGTGGTTATTAAGCTGGCAAGTTTAAATCCAGAACACTTCTTTTTTCATCAAGAGGAAGGGAGGTTTAAAAGAAGTATGGTTTACTACTTTAATGACAAGGACAACAGTATAAGGATAAAAGTAACAAAGTACATAGGACTCACTGACGAAATAGAAGAGGTTGTGGATGAAATACATTCTTACGACGGATATAAGGATCCTTTTACTGCTTCCATTGATCTTTATACGGAGGTGGGTACAAAGAAAAAGGGATATTTAAAGGTTTTTTATGATGGTGAGAAGTACAAAATACCTTACTTTATAATTGGGGAGGTAGTGGTTGCAGGAAGGGAAGTATGGCTTGTTGAGGTTGAACCAGATATAAAAACCGAAGGGCTTATGAAACCAAAGGGAAAGTGGTATCTTTGGATTGATAAAAGGAGGCGATTACCTCTTAAAATGGAACTTGGGTTTACCTTGGGATCAACCCTTGTGGAGCTTGAAAGTATAAGGGGTGAGGAGGATGTTATTTCTGAATTGGTAAAGTGAATATAATAAGGCTTTGTTGTATAATGGGTTAAATGAAGCGTGATTTCATAGATCTGTGGCAGATATCTCCCGAAGAAGCCTGGAGTATACTAGAACTTGCCCTTGATATAAAGGAAGGGAACAAGGATGTAAAGGATGTGCTTAAAGGTAAGCATATTGCACTTCTATTTTCAAAACCTTCAACAAGAACGAGGGTTTCTTTTGAGATAGCTATAAATCAGCTTGGGGGTATAAGTTACTTCCTTCAAGAAAGTCAGTTACAACTTCAAAGGGGTGAGGATGTAAAGGATACAGCGAGGACACTTTCGCGATATCTTGACGGTGTAATAATAAGGACCTCCTCTCACACATGGTTGGAGGAATTTTCTCAGTATTCCACCATTCCTGTTATTAACGCCCTTACGGATAAATCCCATCCGTGTCAGATTCTCAGTGATGTATTTACACTTTATGAAAAGTTCGGCAAAGGTATAAGGGAATTAAAGATAGCCTACGTGGGTGACGGTAATAATGTGTGTAATACATGGCTTGTAGGAGCAGGGCTTTTCGGTTTGAATCTTTATGTAGCTAACCCTGAAAATTATGAGCCGAGCAGTTATTATCTTCAAGCGGGAAGGGACTTGGCGGAGGTGACGGGTGGCAATATATATCTTACTACAAATCCAAAAGATGCGGTTAGGGATGCGGATATCGTATATACGGATGTATGGTTCAGTATGAACGATCAGCATGACGAAGAAAAATACAATGCCTTAAAACCTTTCCAGGTTAATGAGGAGCTTTTATCCTATGCAAAGGAATCTGTACTCGTTATGCACTGTCTTCCTGCAAAAAAGGGTCAGGAGATAACAGAGGAAGTGTTTGAAAGATACTCTTCCTTTATTTTTACGCAGACGGAGAACAGATTGCATACCCAGAAAGCACTTTTATACTTTATATATCAGGGTAAGTAGAGAATTGGATCCTGTCTTATACCGTATTTTATAACCTCATAGTGAAGATGCGGTCCGGAGGTTCTGCCCGTTGACCCCACATAACCTATTATCTGACCCTTTTCAACTTTTTCTCCATATCCCACCGCATAATCAAGGAGATGACCGTAAAGGGTAACAAAGCCATAGCCGTGATAAACTATTACAGTTTTACCATAACCTTTTATCCATCCTACATATATAACCCTTCCGGATGATGTTACATTTACAGGTGTGCCGTAAGGTGCCGCTATATCAACACCCGTGTGAAATTCTTTAACCTTTCTGAATATTCTCCATCCGAAATCGGAGGTTATTAAACCTACAACGGGCCATATATCCGGTTTTACTGTTTCAACTATCTTTACATCCGCAAGATCTTTTATTATAGTTTCTTCCCTGTATTCTCTCTCTTTTATGATCCTTTTAATTTCATCCTCCACGGGAAGTATATCCTTCCCGTTAGAACCCGGTTTATAGCTGTATCCTCCCGTACCGTAATCATTACTGCTGTTGAATGAAAGTACGGAAAATAGCAAAAATAGAATTATCCACCTATGTTGTAGAACCCTCCTCATCAAGATAAAAAACCTCATCGCTTATTGGTTCATTCCATCTTTTAAACCCAGGTAATGTTTCTATTCTGTACCATGCGGATCTGTACCATATATCCCTCGGTGACCTTTTTACAGGGGCAATTTTTGCCGCTTTTGTTTTTTCATGATACTGCCAATTCATGTAATGGTTGAAATCTTTAACTATATCCGTGATAACAACACCGAAGTTACTGACAAGCTCCTTCTGGAAATTATGCCACCTGAAGAGGGAAGAATCCCTTAAAGTAAGACCGAAATATCCAGCACATCCTTCCCTTTTAAGAAGGGATATACCTCTTCCCGTAAATGCTTTAAATGCTGCTATAGTTTCTGGAGGATCCGTTATAAAAACATCAAAGGCACCTATCCATTCTTCCGGGAAGGGATTCCTTAGATCCCAAACCATTGCCTCCGCATTATCAATACCAAGCTCCTTGAATACATTTTTATCAAACTCTATAAGCCTTTCATCTATATCAAGAATCACAACCCTCTTAGCCTTTCTTGTAAGGGCAACCGCCAACCCAGTAAGATCATCTTCCGCTCCCATCACCATTATTTCCTTTCCTCTTAAATCACCCCTTGAGTCAAGGAACAGCACCCTTGAAATAGTCGTCTCTGGAGTTACCGCACCCTGATCATAGTCTTGTATGGGTTCGGGTCTGTCCTTAGCAATTTGTACAAAGATTCTGTAAAGTTCAATGTCATCGTAAAAGGGAATACCCCTGCCGTCACATGCATTGCATTTATGGTCCTGTATTATATGAATTCCTTCTTCTTCAACAAGATCTCTACCTGCCTGTGTGAGTAAAATATTTTCCTTATCATCAATAAACAGAAGATTTTTTTCTATGAGTATCTTTACTATGCTTGAAGCGGCAGGAACGGTAAGATCAGCCCTGTCAACGATCTTCCAAAAATCCTGTTCTTGTTGTACAGCGGATAACAATCTTTCCACATTTCTCCTGTGTATTCTTACACCGCTGTCTTCCTGAGCTTTCTTTGCCACTTCTGTGAGTATGTCCAACTACCGCACCTCCTTTTATGATTTTGAAAATCAGGATTTATATTATATCAGATGAGGCTTGATAAGTTCTTGGTTGATAGGGGATTGGTAAGATCCCGAGAAGAAGGTCAGGCGCTTATAATGATGGGGTATGTGCTTGTTAATGGAAAGGAAGTAACAAAGGCTGGTTATCAGATAAAGGGCGATGAGAATATAGAAATAAAGGAGAGGATGAAGTACGTTTCAAGGGGAGGGTACAAGCTTGAAAATGCTCTTGAACGCTTCCGTATTGATGTTAGTGGGATGGTTGCATTGGATGTGGGTTCTTCAACGGGAGGATTTACTGACTGCCTTCTGCAAAGAGGGGCAAAAAAGGTTTATGCGGTTGATGTAGGTAAAGGGCAGATGGATTTTAAATTGCGTAATGATCCGAGGGTGATTCTTTATGAAAAGCTTGATGCAAGAAATATAAGCAAGGAGCATGTGCCGGAAAAGGTGGACATAGTTACCGTAGATGTTTCTTTTATCTCCCAATGTAAGATACTTTACAATGTTCTTTCCTTTCTAAAAGATAGTGGAATACTTCTTTCACTTGTAAAACCCCAGTTTGAATTGTCTCCAAAACAGGTAAAGAAAGGAATAGTAAGAAGCGTAGAGGATAAAAAGGAGGCTATAAGAAAGGTGGTGGAATGCATTAAAAAAGAAGGCTTATACATAAAGGGTATCATTAAGGCCTTTCCCAAGGGAACTAAGGGAAATGAGGAATTTTTTATCTATGCTAAAAGTGAAAAACCTGATATAAATATAGATAATGAAATTGGAAGGGCGGTTCATGAATAAAATGTTTGTGAATAACACATTAAGGGGAGAGGTGGGTGTTTATCCTCTAACAGCGGAGAACCTGTTCAGGGTCGGTACAGCTATAGCCATGGTTTTGGAAGAAAAAGGTTATGTGGATATGACCATGTGTCTGTGCAGTATTGATTTTGCGACCCTTTCCGTTGCTGTAGGATTTATGGGGGGAGGTGGTTCAGTCTTTATCAACGGAAGTGCTTCCTTGTGTGTTAAAGGGAAATATGATGGTGAGATATATACCCTTGAGATAGAAGGGCTTTCCTATGAGGATTTTGATAGGGTGGAAAGGATACTACTTGGAAGAAATATACTGAAGAGGAAAAAGGGTAAGCATATAGGAAAAATAACCTACGGAAGGGGAGTGTGAACAATGGATGTAAAAAAGGAGTCTTTAGAACTTGGAAAGGAAACCATAACGCTTTTAATTGAATGCGGAACACAAATTGACGATATATACAGAAGATTCAGGGAGTTGAGATTAAGATGCAACGAGCTTTCCTTTCAGTCCGCTCTGTTGAATGTGGAGCATGCATTCTTTATGGTAGTTCAAAGTATGAATATACTTAGGGAACAAATAAAGTTGTTAGAAGTAGCAAAAGAAAAGAAGGAGGTGGAATGAAGGCTATAAAGGCCCTTCTTCTTGACAAGAAGGCAGAGCTTTTTGAAATACTGGGAGATATTTTCAATGTAACAGGTCACAAGCTAATAGTAGCAAAGACAGAAGATCAGGCGTTAGATCTCCTTAAGGCGGTTGATGTGGACATAATGTTGCTACCTTACGAGGATAAGGACTTTTGGATTCACTCAAGGAAAGACCACGGTATAAAAGGAATATATCCTATGTTCATAGGGGATAAGGAGGAGGAGCTTAAGGAAATAGTTGCTATGGGTTTTTCCTACGTAAATTTCATAATAAAACCCTTTAATCCTCTTGATCTTCTTAACAGGATAGGGCACCTTTCAACCCTTGAAGAGCATGAGGATCTTTCCATCTTCGGTTTGCTGAATGTACTTATAGAAATGGAAAAGCATGAAGAAACAGGATATGTAGAACTGTCACATAAGGATGAAAAATGCATACTTTTTGTTGAAGGTGGAACCGTTAAAGAATCCACGTGTGAAACTGATGTTTTAAAAAGTTTGTTTGCCAAAGAGCCTGAAATAACTAAACTCCCCATTGTTGAGGACTTTGTTGCTAAGGAGCAGTTCAACTCAACGGATGATCTCATAGAAAAACTGTGGGTTGAAGTAGAAGAGGTAGTTGAAGAGAAAACGATAGAAGTAAAAGTTGAGGATAGACTAAAAGAGCTTATAAAGGAAGTTGAGGAGGATGTATATTGCATACAGTTTCGCAGTGATAAGGATCTCTTGAGTAAAAATGCTTATCTTAGGGTGTTCAGAAATGGTGATACAAAGATAAACGTGCTTATAAATCCGTGGCATCAAATAGTATGGGGTGATATAAAGGCGTGTATTGAACACCTCATAGGAGATATTAAATCACTTCATATAGTAATGCTTTTGACTCAGGATGTGTTTAAAAATCATAATGTCCTTAGAATAATGGAGGCTAATCCTAAGGTTACACTTATAACCACGAGGGATATAGTGCATTCAATGAGACTTGCCGGTATGCCTGCTTTCAAAACAAGAACTCTTGATCTTTTTAGATATTTTAGGGTAACCCTTGCTACTGGTCATACACTGAGTTTTATACCCGCTCCCTATACACCCTATAAAGGTAACTTTGCGGTTATGGAAAAAGAAAAGAGAATACTTTATACATCAGAGATTTTTAGTTCAATGATCCCCTCATCTCGCTTATCGGATATAACAACCTTTGATCCTCACGGCATAAAAATATTCCATATGATACATATGCCCCATTCCGAAGGCGTTAAAAACTTTATAAATAGCTTTGAAGAATTACCTGATTGGATATTACCTGCTTACGGCAGTCTGTTGAAGGGTGAGGATGTTCAGAAGGCTGTAAATGTTTTGTCAAAGGTCAGTATGGGTATTGAGCTTCCAATAATAAAGGACAAACAAGAAGCTATATTGATACTGAATGAAACTTTATCCTATATAAAGGGCAGAATAGACGGAGAGCTTTTCAGGGACATACTTTCTGAACTTGAAAGGTTTGCCCTTATAGAAAAGGGCAGGATAGTGGATGTATTAACTGAGCCTTCCATTACCATTGATCAGCTTTTTATATCCCTTTGTAATGTAAAATCAGTCGGTGATGAAATAATGTACGATATACTTAACTTTATAAGTGAAAGGGAAGTTATGCTTCCCGCATTTATGTGTCTTTGATCTTTACAACCTCACAAAAGTATCTTATAAGTATTTCTTTAGGGGGTGTGTTAAGGGTTTCATCCTTCAAAGGTATTGCGTAGGGTGAGAGATTTAATTTTCTTTCTTCATGAATACTTAGTTCAAACTTTTTTGAAGGAGAACACACAGTACCGCCCCTTTTCCTACCGACCGGTGTACTTTCGCCTACAAATAAGCCGAGCATCCTTAGAGCTTTCCTTACACAAAGGGCGGATGTATAAGATACCCAAATTCCGTCTTCCTTGAGCTTACCTGTTATCTTGCGCAGTAGATCAATGGTCCACATTTCTGGATTTCTGAATGGTGAAAAGGGATCGTGGAATATCGCATCCGCTCTATCCTTTATAACACCTATTGTATTTCTTATATCCCCCTCTATTAACTCTATAAGTACCCCTTCCCTTTCCAGTGCATTCCTATTTTCCCAAACCTTATTATGAAGATCTGTGTATGGTTCGGGCATGGGCGGTAATTTAGAAGGGAAGGTTTTGTCAAGTCCGTATATCTTTATTTCTATCGCAGGGTTGATGTTTTTGAGGTGATGGATGGCTACAACACTGTTATATCCCAATCCAAAGCCTATGTCTATTATAGTTATCCTACTGCTTTTCTTTGTTTTATCAATAAGCCCCGAGGGAAGAAGAAATTTCTCATAGCATTCCCTTACCGCACCCGCATATACACTGTGGTAAGGCTCTCCGTATTCCTTGCTTATAAGCGTGAAGGAGCCGTCTCTTGTTTTTATTATCTCTCCATCAGCCCTTATTGAAGGTTTACACCATCTTTTAAGTTCCTTTTGTACCTTGAGGGCTTCTTCTTTGGAAAGTACAATGCCAAATTTTTCAGCAATCTTTTTTATATCCTCTACCATATAAAGTGTTTGCCTATCCTGTCAAACCTCGGATTCAATATCGCATAGAATATCTGGCGAAAAGCTGTGAATGGTGTTACATCAGTGGTTTTTATAGGGGGTACTTTGCCAGAGAAGTAAATCACAAAGGCTTTTCCCACTATTTTATCCCTGGGCAGGAATCCCCAGTATCTGCTATCTTCACTGTTATCCCTGTTGTCCCCCATAACAAAGTATGCATTTTCCGGAATCTTAGTCGGGGGAAGGTTAATCCGAGGTACCAAGGGATCTTTGTAAAGGGCGATTAGATGTTTCACCCCGTTAGGAAGAGTTTCCTCATATATTAACCTTTCGTGACCGCCGTCTGTATCCTTGCCAACAAATCTAAGCGGTAATTCTTTACCGTTTATGAAAACCCTGTGACCTCTTATTTCTATTGTGTCACCGGGCA